>JAUZPT010000141.1 GCA_030705745.1 Bacillota bacterium
ATGAATCCCGCCCACCGTGACAGAATCGCCTTTTTACGAATCTGTTCCGGGAAATTTGAACGCGGCATGTCGGTCAATATCCCGCGTTTAGGGAAACAAATCAAGCTGGCCCAATCGACTTCCTTTATGGCGGAAGAGCGGAATACGGTGGATGAAGCTGTCAGCGGTGACATCATTGGGTTGTATGATCCGGGTACGTACCAAATCGGCGATACGATCACTAGCGGGAAAGACGATTTTCATTACGAACGCCTGCCGCAATTTACCCCGGAATTATTCGTCAGGGTATCAGCCAAAAACGTCATGAAGCAAAAATCCTTTTATAAAGGCATACAGCAGCTTGTTCAGGAAGGTGCCATTCAGCTTTTCAAAACGGTAAAAACGGACGAATATTTGCTAGGAGCGGTAGGTCAGCTTCAGTTTGAAGTTTTTGAACATCGTATGAAAAGTGAATATAGTGCAGATGTCCTTATGGAGCGTCAAGGTTCCAAGGTTGCAAGATGGATTGAGGGCGATACGGTGGATGAAAATTTATCAAGTTCTCGAAGCCTGTTGGTGAGGGACCGCTATGATCAGTACGTGTTTTTATTTGAAAATGAATTTGCGCTCAGATGGTTCCAGGATAAAAATCCGAATGTAAAATTGTATAATCCGATGGATATGAACGAATAGAAATTACGGCGGACTGCTTTATGAATTAGTTTATTGCTGAAATGAAACATTTACAACACACGGCCTTTCACCTATGAAAAAGTCGTGTGTTTTTTTGTTGTTTTTTTTAAAGAGTTATCATTATTTCTTCGTGTGTTTCTTTGATAAAATAAGAATATTGACCTATAGGAGGAACTTTCAATGAATTGCATTCAATGCGGAATCCCATTTTCTTTGCACGAAAATGGATATCTTTATATTAAATCCACCGAAGATTTGTCGGAGCTTTCGTTTGAGTTTCTTGGGGAGAGTGTATGGGTAACCGAGTATGACGGATATTCCCGTTTAATCAATAAAATAGAAAACGTACGAAATTGTTCGAGTAGCAGTTCAGCAGCATTAAGCTCAAAAAAAGTACTTCCTGCCTTTACAGTTCCTGTGCAACAGCTAATGGTCAGGCTACAGCATTCAGAAACAGTTTCTCTTATTCAATCGGGGAGCTTAATCAGTTATCTGCAGCCAATCATTGAACTTCAAAAGAATGGAGATCTTTTTGGATATGAATCATTGCTTCGAACTGGGGGAGAGGAGCAGATATCTCCGGGGATCTTGTTTAGCATAGCGGAACAGAGCGGAATGTTATCCCTTCTTGATCAGCGTGCTCGTGAAGCAGCGATCAAGGCAAAAAAAGAACATTTAAAACAAGGGATAAAAAGCTTTATTAACTTTTTGCCATCAACGATTTATAATCCCGACTTTTGTCTACAGCATACGTTTGAACTTGTCAGAAAATACGATATCGATCCGGCCGACCTTGTTTTTGAAGTGGTGGAAACGGAGAAAATTGAGAATATTTCACATTTAAAGAAAGTGCTTGAAACGTATAAACGGGAGGGAATGAAAGTGGCCCTTGATGATGTCGGAGCAGGTTTCTCAACATTGGAAGTATTAAAAATACTCAATCCGGACATTGTGAAAATCGATCGTCAGTTTATTGATCATTGTGACCAGGAATCAAGGAAGCAACAATTTTTGGCTGAAGTCATGAAGCTTTCAAGAGAGTTGAATATAACCGTATTGGCGGAAGGAATTGAGAGAGCAGAAGAGTTGGAATATTGTAGAACACATGGAGTACATTTGGCACAAGGATATTTAATCGGTAAGCCAACCCAGCAGCCCTCCATACCAAAGGAATTAGTAAAATAAAGCATCATACATAAAGCTGAAATTGGCAGTGTTATGATGTTCACTGTCTTTTTTTCTTTTAATTATCTCAATTATTTAAATAGAAAATAATATAATACTGAAAATTCAGTAAAATAATTGACGGACTATTTTCATTGCGGCTACAATGAAGGTATACATTGTGTGGTATTTTTTTGAAATTTGTTAGGTAGGTTATTTCGCATTTGGCAAAGGGGTCAAGAATAATGGAGAATGGCTATTTTTTCACAGGTTTTCCCGGATTTATATCGAATCAGCTAATACGAGAAGTACTTCGGAAAAATAACGGACAGGGGAAAGTATTTGTATTAGTGTTGCCCAATATGTTAACGAAGGCGGAACTTGAAAAAAATGAAATCATATCAGAATATGGACTAGGTGAAGACCAGTTTCAACTCGTTGAAGGTGACATTACTCAATCCTCGTTGATGATTGGTCCGGATGTTCAACAAAAAATTCGTCCGCAAATCACGCATGTGTTTCATCTCGCGGCAATTTATGACCTTGCTGTTCCTAGGGATTTGGCCTATAAAGTAAACGTCATAGGAACTAGGAATATGAACGAGTGGGTAAGGGAGCTTCCCTCATTAAAGAGGTATACGTATTTTAGCACGGCGTATGTCGCGGGAAAAAGGGAAGGAAAGCTTTATGAATCGGAATTGATTCAACCTGATTCATTTAAAAACCATTATGAAGAAACGAAATATAAAGCAGAGGTCCTTGTTGAAGAATTGAAAAAGGAAGTTCCGACAACCATCATTCGCCCAGGCATTGTAAAAGGGCATTCCAAAACCGGTGAGACGATAAAATTTGATGGACCGTATTTCATTATGAATTTTATTGACCGGCTCCGTTTTCTCCCGTTTATTCCTAAACTAGGCACAGAGGATGCCGTTGTGAATCTTGTTCCGATTGATTATATTATTGAAGCGACAACGTATCTTGCTTTTCTGGACAAAGGTGAAGGAAAAACATACCACTTAACCGATCCAACGCCTTATAGAGTTACCGATTTATATGAAATGATGATGGAAGAACTGCTTAAAAAGAAGCCAGTTGGAAGACTTCCTTTATCCGCGGCAAAACTAGGGCTGTCATTAAGAAGTGTTCGCCGGTTTCTCGGCGTTGAAAAAGAAGCGCTTGATTATTTTACGTGGATGGGCAGGTTTGATTGCTCACTCGCTCAGTCAGATTTAAAAGATTCCGGAATCGAATGTCCGGATTTCAAGGAAGGATTAACAGCAATGGTTTCCTTCTTTTTAAATAACAAAAAAAATCCTTTGTATCAAATAAAAATTAATTGAAGTCAGGTGAATGAAGATGCATTCAGCGCATGAAAGACTCCAGGCAATCTCTCCTTCAACAGGGAAACTTTTGGGGGAAATTGATGAAACGCCCATTCAGCATGTCGATGTTTTTTACGAAAAAAGCAAAATGGCTTTTAACCAATGGAGCGAGTTGCCTGTGTCCCAACGGCTCGAGTACCTAAAAAAGCTTAAAGAGTATATGGTCGAGAACATAGAAGTAATCGCTAAAACGATTGCCGACGATACGGGGAAAGTCCTCACAGAGGCATTGGTCGCAGACATCATGCCGACATTAGATGCCATCCAGCATATTTGCCAGCATGGAACTAAAATGTTAAAAAGGGAAAAAATAAAAACACCATTACTGCTGATCGGCAAAAAATCGTTTGTTGAATATATGCCAAGAGGCGTTGTCCTTGTTATTTCGCCGTGGAATTATCCTCTTCAGCTCGCGGTTGTGCCTATGATCAGTGCGTTGGCGGCAGGAAATACAGTTATCCTCAAGCCTTCAGAAGTTACTCCTCTCGTCGGAAAATGCATTGAAGAACTTTTTATCAGTGCAGGTTTTCCAGATGGTGTGGTTCAGGTAGCACATGGAGGAAAAGAAGTAGGAGCTGCCTTTACAAATGGAAGTCCTGATTACATTTTTTTTACGGGATCGGTTCGTACGGGTAAAATTATTCAGGAAGTCGCAGCTAAAAATTTGGTTCCCACTACGCTTGAACTTGGAGGAAAGGACCCTCTTATTGTGTTTGCAGACGCAAACCTTGAACGGGCGGCAAAAGGTGCTGTTTGGGCTGCGTTTACGAATAGTGGACAAGTATGTATGAGTGCGGAGCGGCTTTACGTGGAAAAATCAGTGTATCCACGCTTTTTGGAACTGTTGAAAAAGGAAGTAGACAAGCTTGTACAGGGCAATGATGAAAATAGCGACATCGGCACAATGACCTTTCCTGCGCAAGTCGAGATTGTGAAGAAGCAATTGGATGAAGCCCTCTCCAGAGGCGCGGAGCTCGTTACGGGAGTTCCTTCCCATCTATGGCAAAAAGGAATGTACTTGCCTCCAACGATCGTAAAAAATGTAACTCATGACATGAAGATCATACAGGAGGAGGCGTTTGGTCCGCTTTTGCCTGTCGTTCCATTCGAAACGGAGGAACAGGCGATCACTTTGGCGAACGATACAGTGTATGGTTTGAATGCGAGTGTGTGGACACACGATCGAGCGAAGGCTCGTCGAGTTGCCTCAAGGCTCGTCTCCGGGGCAGTAGTCATCAATGATGTCATTGTGACAGTGGCACACCATGGCTTGCCATTCGGAGGAACTAAGCAAAGCGGTATAGGCAGGTATCATGGTAGCGGTGGATTACGAACTTTTTGCCACGAGAAGGCAATAATGGAGGATAGCGGCAGAAGAAAGAGCGAAATTCAGTGGTACCCATATAAGGGGAAATACCCGTTGTTTTTAAATTTGTTTAAAAGTTATTTCCAATCCAAGCGCAATTGGTCCACTTTTGCGCGAATGTACATAAAACTGTTGAAAAGAAATTGATACTTATCGTATTCAGGATAAGAACTTTTTTAAATCATCACTATTTTTGCCTGTTTCTGGTTAATCTAAAAAAGGAATAAAATTACCAGAAAAAAGCGGGTAGGAGAATGAAGAAGCTTAGTAAACTAGAAGCAATACTATGGAATGTCGCCTTACCCGGGTTTAGCCAGCTGCTGGCAGGGGACTATATAAAAGGTTTATTATTCGTGGCTCTGGAATTTATTATTAATGTTAAAAGCCATTTTAATCTTGGTATTTTGTATAGTTTTGTCGGAAAGATGGATCGTTCATATGCAACTATGGATTTCCAGTGGCTCATGTTTTATCCGTGTGTTTATATGTTTGCTATCTGGGATGCATACAGATATGCGATGCCTCCAGACGAAAAACTATCATTTTTACCATTTGTTTTTGCGGCCTATTCCGTAACCATTGGGATCATGTACTCAAAGGAAATTAATTTATTTGGCATCAATCTTGGACCTGTATTTTTACCAATGCTTTTTTTAGTGCCTGGTATTTTCATTGGATTATTAGTCAGACATATACTAATTAAAAAGTCTTTTCAAAAGTGAATTATTCATTGTTTTTTCTAAGAAAGCTTTAAATCAGTGTCTGCTGATTTGAAGCTTTTTTTTTAGTGATTTCAAATAATATATTAGTACCCCCATAAATGAGAGGCATGAATTCGTAACTATTAGTGAAAGCGATCGCAAAAAACTATGAGGTGAATACAATTGAAAAAACTAACAAGTAAAAATGAATTAAATAAAATTGCAAAAGGTGCATTGGCTATGGTTCTTGCAGGAACTTTTACATTTTCGACTAGCCAGGCTTTCGCAGATGCAAACACTAGTGCAACGACAACGAACACTGCTCAAACAAATACAACTACAGGAACAAGTGCAGTAGGAACAGTTTTAAATAACACTACTGATGTGAAAACAACTGATACTGTTCAGCCTTCACTAGTACCAGGAGATTTCTTTTATTTTGCAAAAATTGCCCTTGAAAAAATTCAGCTTGCTATTACTTTCGATGATACGAAAGACGCAAAGCTACTAGCAGAGTTTGCATCAGAGCGTCTTGCTGAAGCACAAAAACTTTTTGCTTCTGGCAATGAAGAAGAAGCTGTAAAAACAATGAAAGAAGCTATTAAAGATATGGATAGCTCAGATAAAATTATAGAAGATCAAAAAGATGCAACCAAGTCTGACGATCAAAATGAGCAAGGTGAAGTGAAAGAAGTGAATCAAACTTCAGACACAAAGACTCCTATCGATCAAAAAAAAGAGGAAGACAATGCGACAAATGATCAAGTAAAAACAGAAAATCAAACAAATGAAAATGCATTGCCTTCAGATGCTCAAGTGAAGGATACTGAAAAGCAAGCTGAATCAGAGAAAACAACGAATGATACTGCAGACATTCAAAATTTAAAAGACGTGCTTTCTCAAAACATACTTGCACTAACAGCTGCATTAGAAAAAGTGAAAAATCCTGTAGCAAAAGCTGCACTACAAAAAAATATCGAAAAAACTTACGCAAAGCTTTCAAATAAAATAGATGATTTAGAAAAAAAATCAACTGAAAAGCAAAAAGAAGCGGAAGATGCGAAAACAAAAGCCACTTCAGCAAATGCACCAACTGAAATAAAATTTGCTCCTGTATCAACATCAACAACGAAAAACGATAACACTGCTGTAAATACAGGAACACCCGCTACTACATCAACAGAAGTGAATACGGAAAAAAAGCCAGCCGATGCTTCGAAACCAGTTGAAGAAAAAGAACAAACACCTCCAGATAAGCATGAGGCAAAGCAATTGGTAAAACAAATAAAACAACAAGAAAAAGAAAACAAGAAACATATTAAAAAAGCGGCAAAACAAGAAGAAAAACAAGCGCGTGAAACAGCGAAGCATGAAATTAAACAAATGCGTGAAACTGAAAAGAAAGAAATGAAGCATTTTAATCAAAAGGCAAAACAGGAAATAACTCAAAAAAGACAAGAAGTAATGAATCTTGTTCACCATGATAACGAGAATCCAAAACACAATAATGGAAGAGAACAACATGACCATGAAGGAAACCAAGATTAATACGCAAAAGTATGAACAATAAACAGGAAAAGATAGCCTTTAATGGGGCTATCTTTTCTAAATGCTTTTAACCACACAAACAGATTTACACCATCCGTATGATATAATAATCGGATGATGAAAGAGGTGAGGCTAATGCTAAGTTTATTGTTCATTACTAAGAAAAGAAAAAGAACACTAGAAGAATCTGTCTTATTAATTCAGCAAGGCGAAAATGCTTTGCGGAACGAACTTATAGACTCTTACAAACCTTTTATCGCTAAGACGGTTTCTGGTGTTTGCAAAAGATATATTTATGAAACAGACGATGAATTTAGCATTGGACTTATTGCATTCAATGAAGCGATTGACAAGTATTCAAGCGAGCGAGGAAGTTCTTTGCTGAGCTTTTCAGAGGTGTTAATCACAAGAAGGGTCATCGATTATATTCGAAAGCAAGCAAGATTCCAAAACATAGACCTGGAGTTCAAAAGCGAACAACAGGATGATGATGGATCAGGATCTCCAATTGAAGATGTAATATCTATTGAGGCCTATAAAAATAAATCGGAGCAAGAGCA
>JAUZPT010000142.1 GCA_030705745.1 Bacillota bacterium
AGGATTCACCCCAAAGTACAAAATTCGGGTCCCCCGCTCCAATCGGATTAAGCGATTTAGGCTGCATAAATTAATTATTAAGCTTTAGTTACGATAAATATATTCCTTTAAATTCCATTTGTAAACAAAAAAATTAAAACTCACTTTTTTCTTTTTAATACAATAAAAAACTACCGATGTTCAACACGTCATTTGCAACAACCAATAATGAAAAGTAAAAATTTAAACCAGGTTAGAAAATTCACTAACCTGGTTTAACAATAGAGTTGTATGAGTCACAATTAAATGGTTACGGTCACAACGGAGTAGGTTATAAGTCCCTACTAAGTTGCCTTGAAACAAAAACTCACATTTAAAGTATTTAGGGTAACAGAATTTGTAATAGGAGTGTTTTACAGGTTTTCTTATGGATAAAGCCATTTCTATGAATAGATCTTTCTTTACAACGTAAAAGCACTCATTGTTATTAAATGAGTGCTTTTTATTATGTAGAATAATCAGTTAATTATTAAAACAAGTTTACCATTTCCTATACCTTTTGCTAGCTGTTCAAAGCCCTGCGACGCTTGTTGGAGCGGCAAAGTTGTACCAATAATCGGACGAAGTACACCGCTTGTTAGCATATCACTTACACCGTGTAAGCTTTGTTCATATTCATCTTGTGGTGCGTTCCAAAGAGCTGTTGCTAAAATATCACATTCCTTTTGCATTGCAAGACGTGGATTTATTTCAATCGAACCGCGATTTCCAATAATTACGATTTTACCATATAGTGCAATCAGCTTTAAATCTGTTTCTAAATTAGTATTTGCTAAACATTCAATAATTACGTCGGGCCCATTGCCATCTGTTAAGGCTAGCACATCTTCAATCGTTGCTTCTGTCACATGATCAATGACAACATCTGCGCCAGCTTGCTGAACCATTTTTTTACCCTCTGGCTTACTAGCTGTTCCAATCACTTTAGCACCTTGAGATTTCGCCATTTGCACAGCCTGTAATCCAACCCCACCACTGGCTCCGTGAATAAGCACGGTTTGACCAGGCTTCAGACAGGCACGTTGAAATAATGCACGAAAGGCAATCAATGCCGGTACCCCTAATGATGCACCTTGTTCAAAAGATACATGGTCTGGTAATGAATGAACCAAATTTGCATCACATACTATTTTCTGTGCAAATGTGCCCGTGCTATTACCTCGCATTAAGGACGCAATAAATACACGATCACCTACACGAACATTTGTGACTTCTTCTCCAATCGCCTCCACAATCCCTGCACCGTCTAAACCTGGGGTATAAGGTAACTGAGGTATACAAAACGCATACGTACCTGTTAATGTATAGGCATCACTTGGATTGACACCCGCTGCATATAAACGAACGCATACCTCTCCCTTTCCTGCTACTACATCCTCAACGTCTGTAAATACTAATTTTTCAGGTCCACCAAACTGTGTAACTTGAATTGCTTTCATGGTATCAACCTCCTGCAGTTATTATATATTTAAGTTAGAATTTACCGTTAGATTCAGGATTAAATTCTTAGTTCTCACACAAAATAAAAAACCACCAAATATGTATTTGGTGGAGACGGTGGGAATCGAACCCACGTCCAAAGATATCGGCACTTAAGCTTCTACGAGTGTAGTCGACATATTGGCGTTTCGCTGATCCATATGCCTATCGACAGGCGTCCGGTCAGCTAGCCTGGTTGTTCTCTTCCTTCGTCCTCAGGCGGTGGACTCCGGCGTAGCCTACTTAGAGTGAGTCCGCTACCCTACCACATAGGCAATGGAGGGGCGAACCGCTATGCAGTATTAAGCTGCGAAAGCGAGGTTGTTGTTAGTTTTGCCAGTTATGGCTTTGACGTTTTAACGAGGCCGATCCCCTCGACTCGCAACCTAAGCTCGAACTACCCCTGTCGAATCCGTAGCGTCCCCATGTAAAAGTACCGGGCCAGCAGATTTTCGCCTGCTTGACGTTCGGGATGCTCAGTTTAGCTTGAGCATTAGATCATTGCCGCATCAGCGACATAACTTATTATAACACAAGTCATTCATTTTTCAATTGTAAATATTTGTAATCTACTTTTGACGATCGCGGAAGGCACGCTCGATGTCGCGTTTTGCTTCTTTCTGCTTTAAATCCTCACGCTTGTCATAATTCTTTTTACCCTTTGCAAGCCCGATCAAAACTTTAGCAAAGCCATTTTTTAAATAAAGCTTTAAAGGCACAAGCGCATACCCGGATTGCTTCGTTTCCCCAAACAGCTTGGCGATTTCCCGGTTATGCAAAAGCAGCTTTCTTGTCCTTAGCGGATCATGGTTATACCGGTTCCCTTGTTCATACGGGCTGACATGCATGCTGTACAGAAAGATTTCCCCATTCTGAATCCTGGCATACGAATCCTTCAAATTGATGCGACCTGCCCTGATCGCTTTTATCTCGGTTCCCTGAAGAACGATTCCTGCTTCGTACGTATCTTCAATAAAAAAATCATGGTACGCTTTTTTGTTTTGCGCGATTACCTTTCCTTCACCTTTTGGCATGTTGCTTCCCCCTTATCTTTCTCTCTACCTTAACAAATTTTCGTAAAAAAATCACGGAAAGAGAGCCTACAGCAAGGCCCTCATCATCACACTCTATTTGTTTTTCCGTTTTTTGCTTTTCGATTTTGGAACATTTTCGAAAAATTTCCGTTTCTTTTTCGGCTTTTTCTTTGAGTCGTCGCCAGGCTTGGCGGGATTGGCTGACTTGCCGTTTCTGTCGCCGGCAGGCCGTCCTTTTGCCTCTTCGCCCGTCTTATTCCGGCGTGGCTTTTTCACATCGCTTCGTGTCTGAAATACCTTCGGCGGACCGCTTCGCTCAGGTCGACGAGTCCCTTTCATGCCAACGATTTCAAAATCAATCGCACGCTCGTCTTTATTCACTTTTACGACCCTGACCGTAATTTCATCGCCAATTCGGAAAACATTTCCTGTCCGTTCGCCAATCATCGCAAAATGGCGTTCATCAAAGCGGTAATAATCATCCGTCATATAACTGACATGGACCAGGCCTTCAATCGTATTTGGAAGCTCGACGAACATCCCAAAATTGGTGACCGAGCTGATGATGCCATCATACTCTTCGCCAATCTTATCTTCCATGTATTCAGCTTTCTTCAATTCATCCGTTTCGCGCTCGGCATCAACCGAACGGCGCTCCATTTTTGAAGAGTGATCGGCAATTTCCGGAAGGCGTGAATCCCATTTCGCCTTAGTCGCTTGGTCCAGCTTGCCTTCGACTAAATATGTGCGGATCAAACGGTGCACAATCAAATCAGGATAGCGACGAATCGGCGAGGTAAAATGCGTGTAAAACTCCGTCGATAATCCGAAATGTCCAAGGCTGTCTGGATTGTACTTCGCCTGCTGCATTGACCGGAGCATGACCGTAGAAACAACCATTTCCTCCGGTTTCCCCTGCACTTCTTCAATAATTTCCTGCAGCGCTCTCGGATGGATATCATTTGCTGTCCCTTTCACGATATAGCCGAAGTTAGTGATAAATTCAAAGAAGCGGCGCAGCTTGTCTTCCTTCGGATCTTCATGGATTCGGTAAATGAACGGAACGTCCATCCAATGGAAATGCTCAGCAACTGTTTCGTTGGCCGCAAGCATAAATTCTTCAATCAATTTTTCCGCAACCGAACGTTCGCGGAGAACGACATCAGACGGCTTGCCTTCTTCATCGACCAGCACTTTTGATTCCTTAAAATCAAAGTCGATCGCGCCACGCTTCATCCGTTTGTTTCGCAAAATGGCGGCAAGCTCTTCCATTAATTCAAACATCGGCACAAGCGGCTCATAACGCGCAAGCAATTCCTCGTCCTTGTCTTCAAGGATTTTTTTTACATCCGAATACGTCATTCTTTCAACTGTTTTGATTACACTTTGAAAAATTTCATGGTTCACGACGATGCCGTCGGCTGAAATTTCCATCTCGCACGACAGCGTCAGTCGGTCAACCTTTGGATTGAGCGAGCAAATACCATTGGACAGACGATGCGGTATCATTGGAATGACGCGATCAACCAAATAGACGCTCGTGCCGCGATCCTCTGCTTCACGGTCAATCGGCGACTCTTCCTTCACATAGTAGCTGACATCGGCAATATGGACGCCCAGCTTATAGTTCCCGTTTTCCAGCTTTGTCACAGTAACCGCGTCGTCAAGATCCTTCGCATCCGCTCCGTCAATCGTAACAATCGTTTGATCGCGCAAATCACGACGGTTGGCAATTTCGCTTTCGTCAATTTCATCCGGTGTCTCATTTGCCTGCTTCAGTACATCCTCCGGAAAAGCGAGTGGCAGTCCATGTTTATGAATGACCGAAAGAATGTCCACTCCCGGATCGTTTTTATGTCCAAGGACTTGAATGACTTCACCTTCCGCGCTTTTTCGCCCTTCCGGATACGTCGTCAGCTTCACAACGACCTTATGGCCTTCGACCGCGCCTTTCGCTGCGGATTTCGGGATGAAAATATCGTTGGCGAATTTTTTGTCATCCGGTATTACAAAACCGAAACTCTTGCTTTCAACATAAGTACCGACGATTTGTGTAATACCTCGTTCAAGGATACGGATGATGCTTCCTTCGCTCCGTTCCCCCGAGCTTTCTGACGAAACGCGGACAAGAACGGTATCTCCGTGCATCGCATTATTTGTTTCATTGGGCGGAATGAAAATATCGTCCATTCCCGGCTCTTCGCGAATGACAAAGGCAAAGCCCTTTGCATGTCCCGACACCTTTCCTTTTACCAGGTTCATTTTTTGCGGAAGACCGTAGCGATTGCTGCGGGTCCGGACAACAAGGCCCTTTTCTTCCATTACGACAAGAGCTTTGACAAATTCCTTAAACGAACTCGAATCACTGATGCCAAATGCTTCTTCAAGCTCTTGAACTGTCAGCGGCTTATATGCCTCATTCGTCATGTATTGCAAAAGCCTGTCTACATGCTTTTGAATGTTATCTTCCAATCTGATTCCTCCTTTTGAGGATACTATTTATTCGTTATGCCAATCCAGTGTTTCCAAAAAGGCATATACGTCTTCGTGCAGCTGTTCCCGTTCTACATCGAGGGTGATAACATGGCCGGAGTTTTCGTACCATTTCAGCTGTTTATCTACAGATTCTACTTCATTATAGATAATGTTGGCACTATCCGTGTTGATCATGGCATCATGCCTTGCCTGAACGACGAAGGTAGGCGCATAGATCATATCGACATGGTTTCGGACGTCGCTAATTAATTGCTGCAGCGCCTTTAGTGTATTCATCGGCGTTTGTTGGAATTCGAGCATTTCTGCTTCAATTTCCTCCTCCGACTTCCCTTCATACTTCTTATATTGGCGGGCATAATCAAGAATTCCCTGGTACATGATTTCCTCGCTCTTTATGTACATCGGCGCGCACATCGGAATGATACCCTTTATAGGTACAGTGTAACCCAATTTAAGGGAAAATACGCCCCCAAGTGAAAGGCCTGCGACAGCAATTTCATCATGGCCATTATTTTTCAAAAATTCATAGCCTTCCATAACATCCTTCCACCAGTCCTCGGGACCTGTATGGACAAGTTCTTCTGGTGGAACTCCATGTCCTTTGTAATGCGGTGCATGGCATGTATAGCCTTTTTTCTCTAGGAAACGGCCGAGCATCCGCACATCTGCCGAGTTGCCGGTGAAGCCGTGGAGCAGCAGAACGGCCCGTTTTCCTCTTTCAAAAGTAAATGGTTTTGGTGTCGATAATTTCATATGTAAAATCCCCTTTGATCCATTCTTCTTTTTCTCTAGTTTAAGCAATGCGGATGGCAACATTCCAGAAAAACGCATCTGGAAGTCGATTTTCCTGCTATTTTATGTGGAAATTATGGTTAAAACATTGTTTTTTAAAAAAATGGGGGTGCGAAACCTTCAATTAATATCATTGTGAAAATTTATCCGGAAATTTTTCGTTTTATCTGGAAATTTTTCATTTTATCCGGAATTTTTTCGTTTTATCCGGAATTTTCGGGATTTATCCGGAATTATACGTTTTATGGAAAATAAAACCCATCAATCTCGATCTCATACTACAACGAATAAAAAAACCTGGCAAGCAGCCAGGTTTGAGCGTTTTTATTAGATTTTGAAGTACGTCACAGCGATTGCCAAAACAAAGAATAACACTGATAAAACAATGGTAATTCGATGTAGGATCAAGTCAATCCCGCGGGCTTTTTGTTTACCGAATAATTGTTCAGCTCCGCCGGAAATCGCACCGGACAACCCTGCGCTTTTACCTGATTGAAGTAAGACAACAACAATAAGTCCAATACTTACAATAACTAATAATGCCACTACTAATGCATGCATGAAGGCCACCTCCTGGTAAGACGTACATTTCACAGTATTTCTAATTTACCATATTATTTCGTTTTTAACAATAGCGGTATTTCTGTCGAATTTTAGTAGTTGGATACTTCCTCTTATCGAAAAATAGACGAAGCCATCCTCACGTAAGTGTGCCTCTTCCCGCGGACCACAATCGAATAGGCAAGGATATTTTCTGGTACTGCAATTCCGGCAACCCCAGCATCTCCGATATGATACAAATCTGCTCCGGCCATTTTGCTATTAAGGGCAATTTGTCGAATGGTATCGACATCCGATCCTTCCTGGCTTGTTCCCGTGCTAAGCATGACAAGTGCCCCTTTTTCATGAACGCTATCAACCAGCTTAGCTGTTTTCTCAATCGTAAAACCAGGAATCGTACCAGGTGACGGAAGCAAAATGATATCGGCGCCCGCTTCAACAAAGTTCTGAAGAACTTCTTCGCTCATCAGCTTGCTGCCTGTTTCGCCCGCCACACCCGCTCCATGCATTTTCCCAGCGATAATGAGGCCATCTTTTCCCAAAATGAATCTCGCCTTTTCAATCGCTTTTATTATTTCTGTATTTGATACTCCGGTTTTAGGATTTCCTGTTAAGCAAACGAAGTCGAAGCCGAGCTCTTTCGCTTTTTGTAATGATGCTTCAGTCGCAAGTCTGCCTTCAGGTAGGGCGTGCAACACTTCCAATTGCTCGACATTCACATCCACAGGTTCCAAATTGAGCCCGACAGGACGCCCCGTCATTTTTTTCAAAGACCTTATCAACGATTCAGGATTGTCAGTTGTAAATCCTTCCATGCTTGGGTGGAAAACATCAAAGAAATTCAACAAAATGAGATCGGTGCCAAACGCGGCCACCATTTCAGCATTGGTGACAGCAGGATAATAGGGAGTAAAGCTGCCGATTACTTCGGCCACAATTGTCCTTCCTTCTGAAGCAAGAATCGACT
>JAUZPT010000143.1 GCA_030705745.1 Bacillota bacterium
AAATAGTGAAACGTGGGTAAAAGAGCCCGAAAGGTGGGAAAAGGGCTGTGAAACGTGGGTAAAAGATTCCGAAACGTGGGTAAATGCCGAAAATTAGTGGGTAACGTGGAAATTTCCCCTTCCAGATACATATGTAAGGTTAAAAATTGTTCCTTAAAAAGGCTTTCGATAATGGATTGCACTAATAAGATGAAAAAATGTATCATAACCTCCTTGTAATTGGAAATTCCTTATACCATTCGACTACTTTTTACTGTAAATTCCTTTTTTCTACAAAAAACTAATGTTAATTTAGCAAATATTTTTTATAATGTAGATAAGTGTATTGAACGGGAAAAATAAAAGCCTTCCGTCCAAAAGCCAACTACTGTTTTTAGAAAACAAAGAGGTGCAAATCATGTTCAAGGGATTTTATACGGTTGCTTCCGGAATGCTGGCGCAGCAGCGCAGGACGGACATGCTGACGAACAATATGGCAAATGCAAATACTCCGGGATTTAAAGCGGACCAATCTTCGATGAGGGCTTTTCCTGATATGCTCCTTCAGCGATTTGGCCAAACGGAAGTACCGGTAACTGACGGTTTAAAGCTGCCAAATAATACGGTTGTCGGACATCTTAACACTGGTGTATACATGCAGGAGGCAATGCCGAATTTTCTCCAGGGCGATCTGCAGCAAACCGAGAATAAAACAGATGTGGCTTTAATGGATGTAAATGTTCCTGGAAAGGGCAATGGCGGGAAAGGATCGTTGTTTTTCACGGTCCAGAACCAAAATGGAGAAAAACGCTACACCAGAAACGGGAATTTCACACTCGATTCGCAGGGATTTTTAACAGCTGGTAACGGATTTTACGTCCTGGACGATAAAGGACAGCGAATCCACCAGGCAAATGATCAGTTTACCATCAGTGAATCAGGCGATTTGACCGGAAAAAATGGAGAACGTGCGCACCTGGGAATTGGTTATGCTGAAAATCCAAATCGAATGATTAAAGAAGCAGACGGCCTGTACCGCACGGAAACCGGAACTCCGCTTGTCGATGCATCCACACGTCCCGACGTTCGATTTAAAACACAGCAGGGCTTTCTTGAACGCTCCAACGTCGATGAAAGCCGGACAATGACCGATATGCTGTCTGCCTACAGAGCGTTCGAAGCGAACCAAAAGGTGCTTCAAGCCTATGACAAAAGCATGGATGAAGCAGTGAATCAAGTAGGTAAGGTTTAATACGCGAATTTCTTGATAAAGTATAATACTCTAACTCCTTGATATAGTAGGATAGTTTTAAAATAAATTTTGCTTGTTTTTTTAAAAGAAAAGATTTCATTCCCAAAATGGGGCAGA
Source organism: Bacillota bacterium (assembly GCA_030705745.1). Lineage (GTDB taxonomy): Bacteria > Bacillota > Bacilli > Bacillales > Cytobacillaceae > Neobacillus_A. The sequence continues at coordinate 1,349 of JAUZPT010000143.1, forward strand.
CTTTATCATACAGTATTAAAAATAACGCACTCGGCAATAGGGGGAGCTAAATGAACAGCTCGATGATTACCGCGACAAATACATTGAATCAATTGCAAAAGCAAATGGACTTAATCAGCAATAACTTGGCCAATTTGGATACAACAGGGTATAAAAGCAGACAGGCTACGTTTACAGACTTGCTTTATAGCGAATTCAACAACCAGCCAAATACGAACGCGGAAACGAATCGCCTTACCCCGAATGGAATCCGTCAAGGAGTAGGAGCGAAACTTGGACAGGTGCAAATCAATATGAGCCAGGGAAGCTTGAAATCGACCTCCAATCCCCTAGATTTGGCGATGCAAAAGGAAGGGCAATATTTTGCAGTGCTTGTCCAGAACGGTCCAAAGAGTTCGACGCAATATACGCGTGACGGTTCCTTTTCCGTATCTCCCGTATCACAAAAGGAAGTCATGCTCGTCAACAGTGCGGGAAATCCGATTCTTGATGAAAACAGTCATCCGATCACTTTCTCGAAAGATGCAAGTAATTATAAAGTGGACGAAACAGGCAAGTTGTCGGTTAAGTTGGGCAACGGGAAGACACAATCCTTTAATCTTGGCGTAATTCAAATTAATAAACCGCAATTTTTTGAGCAAAAAGGGAATAATTTAATTGGGCTGTCAGAAAATGTACCGCAAACGGCAGGTGTTTTCACACAAATGAACGGTGCCCTTCGCAATCAAATTTCGGTAGGGCAGGGAATGCTTGAACAATCGAATGTCGATATGTCGAAGGAAATGACAGACCTTTTGAACGTGCAACGCTCATACCAATTCCAGTCGAGATCCATTACAATGGCGGATCAAATGATGGGATTGGTCAACGGAATCCGTTAAAGGAGAATGACTTCATGCCTGTGAATGACAACCGGTCAACAACGCGCGAACAATTTAAAAAGGCGAAAAACCAGGATGAGAAAAAACCTCAAGAACGCATAAAATGGGATGTTCGATTGTTTCCAATCTGGCTTCGCCTTATTGTGCTGTTTGTGGCTTTGATTGGTGTATTGCTCACAGGGGCGGTTGTCGGTTACAGCGTGGTCGGCAAGGGAAAAATGGCCGACGCATTGAAGATGGAGACATGGGCGCATATCCACGATCTTGTCGTAAAAGAAAAATAATCAGGAAGGGAGACACGTTTTCCCTTCCTTTTTGTATATCGTTAATAGTAAAATAAATATAAACACCTATTACTAGGAGGAGGTACTAATATGCTTGATGTCACACAGATAAAAGAAATCATTCCTCATCGTTATCCATTTTTGCTCGTTGATAAAATTTTGGAGTTGGAGGAAGGTCAAAAAGCGGTTGGCATTAAAAATGTGACTGCCAATGAAGAGTTTTTCAATGGCCATTTTCCGGACTATCAAGTTATGCCTGGCGTATTAATCGTGGAGGCGCTCGCTCAGGTTGGGGCCGTAGCAATGCTAATAAAAGAGGAAAACAAAGGCCGTCTTGCATTCTTTGCAGGCATTGACAGCTGCCGTTTTAAAAAGCAAGTAAAACCGGGAGACCAGCTCCGCCTTGAAGTGGAAATCATCCGTCTCCGCGGGCCAATTGGCAAAGGAAAAGCCGTCGCAACCGTCGATGGCGAAATCGCCTGCGAAGCGGAAATCACCTTTGCGCTGGGCGAGAAAAAGGAATAGGCGATTTTCGGAGATATTTCAATTAGTTTTATCGAGAAAAACGACCTTCAACAAAAGGTCACCAAAATAGCATTCCTTATAAATGGCTACAAAAAAAATCGTCCTTCGAAAAGGACGATTTTTTCTTCGGAGTAACCCCACTCTTACAACTTAAACTGCGAAACGACAGATTGGAGCTCTTCAGCTAGACGGGTCAGGCCAAGTGCGGAAGAAGTCACTTCTTCCATTGTAGCCACCTGCTCTTCGGTCGCAGCGGAGCTTTCTTGATTCGCAAAAGCAACTTCCTCAGAAATACCCTTTACGTTCTCAATCGCACCGACGATCGATTTGCTTTGCGCCGTCAGTTCTTCGACAGCGGAAGAAACCTCATGTACTTTGTACGAAACATCCTCTATTGAACTAGAAATATTCACAAAGGCGTTATGCGCTTCCTGTGTGGACAGCAAGCCTTTTTCAACCAAATTGTTACCGCTTTGAACAGCTTCGATCGCCTGCTCCGTTTCTTTTTGCACAACATGAATCATGCTGGCAATTTTGACAGCCGAATTCTTCGATTGCTCCGCAAGCTTTCTGACCTCATCCGCTACAACCGCGAAGCCTTTGCCATGTTCGCCGGCGCGCGCCGCTTCGATGGCCGCGTTTAATGCGAGCAGATTTGTCTGTTCAGCAATGCTCGTAATGAGGGAAGCAATTCCGTTGATTTCCTGCGAGCGGCTGCCCAAATTTGAAACGATTTTCGACGTTTCTTCAAAAGAAACATTGATTTCGTGCATATGCGATACGACCGATTCTACCGACTTTGCGCCGTCACGTGTCAGATTTGTCGCGTTTTCCGTCGAGTGAAGCATGCTCTCGCTCGATTCGGCAATTTGCTGGATGCCTGCTGCCATTTCTTGAACAGACGAGGAGGCTTCCTCGAAATAGTTCAATTGCTGCTCGGAGCCGGAAGCGGTATGCTGCACAGCACTGGCAATTTGCTCTGCTGCCCTCGTGCTCTGCTCATTGCTCGCAAGCATTTGCTCACTCGCAGATGCCACTTGAACCGAGGAATCATACACCTTTCCTATCAACTCTTTTAAATTGTGCAACAGCTGATTGAGTGCCTGAGAAAGAAGTCCAACTTCGTCCTTGCTGCGCACTTTCACATTGGAAACCGTTAAATCGCCGTCCGCTAATTTTTTAAGAACATCTGCAACAGCAATCACTGGTTTGGAAAGCAGGTGACTGACGACGAACGCAACGCTGATACCGACAATGAGTGCAAGTACGCTGATGGCAAGAATTGTGTTTTTTACCGCCGCAATTTGTTGATTAAGATCGTCGCGGTCCTTTTTCATTTTCTCTGTTTTAAATTTTACGACATTTTCAGCTGCAGCTTGGAAATTGTCACCCGCAAGCTTTGCGTCCGTCGTTGCTAGGCTTATATAGGCATCTGTTTCGTTTGCCTTTTTCAAATCGATTTCCTTATTAACAATTTGTAGATATTGGTTTTGTGCCAGCCTCATTTTTTCCAACAGCTTTTGGCCAGTCGGATCGGTTTCAGCATCTTCAAGCATTTTCATCGGCTTGGTGAATTTCGAAAAAGCAATCGAGTAGGTTGTCATGGATGCATCATCTTTTGATAAAAGAAACGCACTGACCGCATTCGACTGTTTGAATAGCTCTGCTTTATAGTTATAAATAGTACTAACCTGTTTGGCATCCCCATCAAGCATTTTGCTGTACATGCTATCTATCTTGCTGATTTCGAAATTGCCGATTCCCACGATCCCACCCAATAATAAAAGAACGGATAAAAAACCGCCAATCAATTTTTTTCGAATAGTAAATCTCATAGGATGTCCTCATTTCTTACAATTTATACATAATTATATACTGATTTTGTCGAACAATGTGAAAAAATAAAAAATTTTGAAGAAATTTTTTCGTTATTGCTGTAAAAAAACGATGGGAAAATCAAACCGCTCATAAGGAAGCCATAAATCAAAATGCCCGCAAAAAAAATAACCGGAAAACCCGGTTATTTTTTTTGCATTACAGCCTCACATTGGGCGAATGATGCACGCATGGTTATTTTAGCAAAGGCTTGCGTTTGATTTGCTCCTTAAAGGCGGTGAGCAATTCTTCGCCGTGCAATCCTTTTTCGAGCAGGCGTTCCAAAAGAAGTTCCGAATATTCGTTTCTCGACCTGCGTAAATGTCCTTCAAGCATAATGCTCATCTTATTCGTGAATTTTTTCAATGATGAAATCCTAGTTTGAAAGTAGGCGGGATCATTTTCCTTTTTCGTGATAACGACCTGCACGATAATATCCTTTTCTTGTCCGTCAAATTTTTGCAGCTGATCATAATGGGAAAGGTCAGTGTAAGCTTCAATCAGCCAGGTGGAATTTTCGTCCTCCTTGTTGATGATTAATCCATCCTCGAGCGGAATATTGATGATCGTGTCATCTTCCAACAAATTCAGCGAGATTAACTTAAACGTTTTCATCGGTACCTCCCGGTAATTATTATATGCTCCGCAACACGCCTTTTCACTGGCTGCAGGTGCTTTATATCAAAATCAACTGCCTAAATTATAACATAATCCCGAAAAAGAGCATGCTTGCAGATTGTCGAAAAATAGTTGTCGAAACGTCCGTTTTTCAGAAGAAAATAAAATTCATCCTTGAAAATTGAATTTTCGCTTAGGTAAGTTTCATTTTTCACAATAAAAAACAAGGAAAATTAAATTTTGGTACTTTTACAAAAGGAAAGGACCGGCGCTATGATAAAAGCATCAAATTGAGAGGAGAGGTAGCAAATGATTAATCAGGTGACACTTGTCGGAAGGCTCACGCGCGATCCAGAACTGAAAATGACAACAGAAGGAACACCGGTAACGAACGTTATTCTGGCTGTAAATCGCCATTATCGAAACCATAATGGAGAAATTGAAGCAGATTTTGTGCATTGCACACTTTGGAAAAAGGCGGCTGAAAACACCGTTCAGTATTGCCGTAAAGGGTCGGTCTTAGGCATTACCGGTAAAATTCAAACGCGCAATTATGAAAACAGCGAAGGAAAAAAAGTGTATGTGACAGAAGTGGTAGCAGAAACCGTGCGCTTTTTAAGCGGCAAACCGCAAGAAGCCGGGATAAAGGAGGCAGCACCAGTTGGCTCATAATAAGGATATTGTCAGCAGTCTTGAACAATTGTTGGAGAATCTGATAAAAATGGTCGCCAAGAACAATCAGAATGTTAATAATCTTCATCAGCGCGTCAATCAATTGGAATGGATGATGCGCGAGCTAAAGCAACGGGAATGTTGCTCACTTCCTCCCCACGACTCCATTCTGCGCCAAACTCCCGCCACCCGCTTCGAGGTCACACTTTGAAAAAAATCATGCAAAAATCCTCCTAAAGAGAATCAATGGACTCTCCTATCCTCCCCAAAGATTTCCGGTGTCCACCACCGGAAGGTATAAAAGTTTTGAAACTGGTTAAAATAGCTAAAAACCCCCCCTGTAATAGATGAGAAGCCGCTGAATCTGATTCAGCGGCTTCACTTTTTTTGAACTGTGTGTGAATTTTACATAAAAAAATAATTGTCGAAAATAAAGAAGGAATAAAGATATTATAGTCGAATAATTTAATTAAGAAATGTCTTAATTTGTAAGTAATGGAGGGTATATGTTAAATGAAGTATTCTCATCCTCATGCCCGCGACAAAAGGCAACAAAAAGATTCACTAATTTTTATTGGAGAAAGGCCGGGTGAAAAAGAGTTAAAGATTACGAGTAAGCCTGTTTTTTTCGATGCACTTCAACTCTCCAAGGCCTCAGTTCTGTCACCTACGATTACTCCGTATCAATTCATCACTCTTGGAAGGCAGAATTCTTTTTATCTAAACGATTTTGATATTCGATTAAATCTTCAATCCGAATGCATTAGCCTGATTGAAGCGGATCACAACCTGACTCCAAAGGAAGCGCTCGAAATATTCTCAAGCTTTATCATTCAACAAAAAAACACGTATTCATTTTTGGCTCATATTCCGAACAGCAAAATTAAAGCGAGGGAAAACGGCACCACCTATGTGCTTCTCGAAAGCAAAGAGTTGGGAAAGTAGGGGGAAATAGAGCAGAACTCATTCAGAATAATGTAGAAAAACGAAGTTAAATAAGGGTAAGGATTTACTTGTGTGGTGCAAAACGTATTAAACCACTGGTTTCGTCGCAAGAAGGAGGCATTTAACAAAGGTATGAAGGACAATTTGCGACTTCACTAGTTAGTTTTTGTCCTTAAGACC
>JAUZPT010000144.1 GCA_030705745.1 Bacillota bacterium
ACAAACAGGGCATTGACTGTCATCCGTTATCCACATGGTATCCATGGCGAAGCTTTTTATCAAAAAAATTGTCCTGATTATGCCCCTGACTTCGTCCAAACTTATTCAGAGAATGGAGTCGAGTTTATTTTATGTAATAATGTTGAAACGCTTATCTGGCTAGGGAACCAGCTGGCGATTGAATTCCATATTCCTTTTCAGACGATCCGTTACTCGGGGCCTGAAGAAATCATTTTTGATTTGGACCCTCCTTCAAAGGATGATTTTCCATTAGCAATAAAAGGAGTGTCCATCATCAAAGAAGTTCTTGATGAGTTAAACCTGACCAGTTTTGTGAAAACATCAGGAAATAAGGGGCTGCAGGTTTATATCCCATTACCTGAAAATACATACACATATGAGGAGACAAGATTATTTACAAGCTTTATTGCCGATTACCTCGTTTCAAGGGACTCAAATTCATTTACGATTGAGAGAATGAAGAAAAATCGCGGAGGGCGCTTATATGTGGACTATGTCCAACATGCAGAAGGCAAAACAATCATTGCTCCCTATTCTTTGAGAGGAAACGAATGGGCCGGAGTTGCTACTCCGCTTTTTTGGGAGGAAGTTAATGAAAAGCTTAGTCTAGAATCTTTTTGCTTTCAAAACACTTTAAAAAGGTTGCAAACTGTTGGAGACCCTTTTAGGGAGTACTTCCATTCCAAACAGCATCAAGCCTTTACTCCAGTACTTGATTTTTTAAGAGCATCCGCTGAAAAAAAGAATAAAAAAGGATAAGGCTCAGCTTATCCTTTTATTTATGCTTTGTTAAGAAAAGATCTGCTTCCTCCTGCAATTTCGCATAAGATGTTTCTTCCTTAAAAAATTGCTTTGGTTCCATTTCAAAACTTTTGCGTGAAAAATCAATGGTAACAGCTGTACTATAAACATATGTCGCGTTTCCTATCAAGTCTATCTTATACAATTCATTGCTTTTATGGACAACACATTGAACCTTGCCTCCATTATTATAAACATTTACTACTTCACCAATTTTATTCAGCCCGGCAAGACAGCTAACCAATGTGGAGGCCGACATCGCCGTGCCACAAGCGTTCGTGAATCCGACTCCTCGTTCAAAGGTTCGCACATAAATATTTCCTGGAGTCAACAGCTTTAAAAAACTGACATTTACGCCATCCGGAAACCATTTGTTTGGAGAATTCACTCTTCTACTTAACTCTTCCTGAATATTTGATTCCAGGTCGGATGAGTCTACAATCGCAACGAGATGCGGATTAGGTACTGCCAATGCCGTAAATTTAAGTTCTTCGGACAAGTCGGGAATTTTCTCATCCTGCAGTGTTTCTTGATCCAATTGTAACGGCAAATCAGTTAATTGGAATGAGACAGGCGAAATTTCCACTTGGTACGTTGTCACCTCAGGGGAAATCTCGGGTTGTTCCTTAACTGGCAAATCAGCCTTCATCGTTTCAATTAGAGCTTCTTTTTTTCCAAGCAACTCACATACATATCGACCTGCACATCGTAACCCATTTCCACACATGGACGCTTCAGAGCCATCTGAGTTAAACACACGCATTCTGCCATCGGCATGATCACTTTTCATAATAAATAATATGCCATCTGCACCTATCTCCGTATTTCGATCGCATAAAATTCTTGCAAGCTCTGCCCGATCGCTTTCTGAAAAGGCGTATTCATGAGTGATTTCATCGATAATTAAAAAATCATTTCCGGAACCGTGGCACTTAGTCAACTGAATTTCCATTTTTCAAACCTCCGCCTACTTGTTTCTGCATCGATTCTTTTAGAATGACATATTTAATTTCATTTTTCAATCATTGTTATGAACAAAAAGAAAAACCCGGAGTTTTTCTCCAGGCTGGCTAAAGCATCGCATTTTCCATTTCAATTAATTGTTTCATCCAGCTAATCGAAGTATGATAATATTCAAAAGCAATCTCTTCCGGTATCGAAAGTTGCAAACAGTGAACGGTTGTTTCTTCCCATTGACCCTTCTCGATGGATATTGTTAAGTCAAGGACAGATTTCAAATCATTATTTGCCCCTTTTAATGCCTCACAAATATCTTCCTGCAAAGGCAAATCGATTAAAACTTTATCCATGGGCAAATTCAATAATGAATCCATGAAGGAAAACATGCCAGTCATAAAATACGATGAAGCCTTCGAGGTTTTATTTTGATAAACAGCAATTAACTCACACGTTTTCGCCCTTGTCAGGCTCATCGAAACCATTTCTTTCGACAACTCTCTTTTTACGCCTGCCGTATCCCTAACTGCAAGAACATAAATCCATTTCTGGATTTCAATCAATCCTAAAAGGACGATAGCTTGGCGGATCGAATTGATTTTTTGCCTAGGTCGGTAAGCAGGTGAATTAATTAATTTCAGTAGCTTATATGACAAAGATAAATCTTGTTCGATCAATCTCGTAATCGTATCTATATTCGGCTCACTTGCTGATAAATGGCTAATAATCTCGTAGTAGGAGTTAAAGTAAACAGGCACATCCTTGGTTGAAATGATGACCGGTTCAGAAAAAAAATACCCTTGAAAATAATTGTACCCTGATTGGGACGCTTCGGAGAATTCATCCCTCGTTTCAATTTTCTCCGCGAGCAATTTAATGTTTTTCTTCTTGCCCATAGCTTCAATTTTCTTTCTCATATCCGGTTTTGTTGTACGGAAATCCACTTTGATAATATCTATATATTCCATTATTTCTTCCGAATATTTATTATGCTCATTTAATATGAAATCATCGAGTGCGATTTGATAGCCTGCTTCTTTAAGCTCCCTGCATAGCTCAATCAACTCCGGCCCAGGCTCCACCGTTTCTAGAATTTCAACCACAATATCACGAGGCCGAAAAAAAGTGGGCAATTTCAATTTAAGTAAATTTTCTGTAAAATTAATAAAACACGGCTTACCATTCGAAAGCTCATCGATTCCAATATTTAAAAAACTGTTAATAATGACATCAGCTGTCGCTTTATCACCATCAATTTGCGGAAAATGATTTATATGATTGTTTCTGTAAAGTAGTTCGTAGGCGAAAATTTCTTCCTTCTCAGTAAATATTGGCTGTCTTGCCACAAACACTTCCATGAATTCCCCACCTATGGTTGTCGTCATTTTTTACGACTGACTCTTCTTGTTCTATGATTTTTATTATGAATATTCTCCCTAAAAATGTAAATATTTATTTAATAATTTATCTTTTTCATACTCAATAATACCTTTATGTCATCGTTCTATAAAATATTGATCGATTAATAATGAGAGTGCAAGAAGCTTTGTATCTCCTGAAAAAGGTGTGTTAAAAGTAAAAACGGGTGTATTGGCATCTGGAATGCGTCCCTCCCATTCAATGGGAAGTACTCCTCTTGATAGTTTCGCAATCTCTTCATTTTCCACGTTTTTAATAATTTCTTTCATAAAAAAAGATGCACCTTCTACCTTTCCAAAAACCCGACCGGTTGAATCCAAAATTTCCTTATTTGCGCATTCAAACAGAGTTTTTTTTCCTTTATGAAAGGATCCAATATATTCATTTTTGTCATTGTAAATTTCAACATCGATCCCTTTATTTTTGCACACAATATATTTTCCGATTTCTGTTCCTTCGTGATCCAAAAGACTATACATTTCTCGCCTCCGCTTAGCGGGAGGCAAGCGATCCAGATTATTCATGTTTTTTTTCAAACGAACGATTTCCCCTGCCATCGTTCCATCACTAAAAAAAAGAAAAAGCTTTGGTTTAAACGTTGATGTGAAAAATAGAAGCAATTGGCGTGAATTAAAAATGCTTGCATTCATTTTTGTTTGTACATTGATATTTTGAAAAATCTTCATCGAGCGTTTCATTTTAAATAGATAGATTTGAAAACAAAAAATGCTATAGAAGAAAAAAGGAAAACAATAGTACATGACATCTTTCATATGCATAAAAAATGCATTCAACATCAGCAGTAACACTACAGGAACGACAGCCGCAAGTGCTCCGTTAAGTGTCAGATTCGCCGATTCACGGTAATAATCATACAGTTTCATCATGAAAACCCCTTATTCCATCCTCTTTTTACATTCTATTAAGTGGAGATCAAATAAATGATAGAAAGATTTCACAAGCATCAACTATAAAATTCATTATTTCTTGGACGAAAAAGAGAACAACCGAATGTGGTTGTCCTCTTAAAAATAAATAAATTCTTCCTTATTCAACGTAATCACATTTGTTCAGATAGTTGGACTGAATTCTCTTCCTGCCATTTTTTCAAAGCGTTGAAAGCTCTTGCCGCATCTTCGTAACCTTGATTATAAAGTGCTTCTAATTTTTTAGGATCTCTTTCCATTCGTCCAACTTTTAATGGAGTAGTAGGACGAATAATAAAAACATTTCCATCTTCCTTCTCTCTATCAAGAAAAGACAGTGTTTCGTTGTAAATTTGATAGCGCGATTTCATTGCTTGCTGCAATCCTGTATAAGCAGGATATTTTCGATTTAGCAAAAAATGAAATTTGGAAGGTTTCTTTCGATATTCTTCATTTCTAGTCAATATGACGATGTTTTTTTGATATCCATCACTTTGTGCTTTTTTTATTGGAATCGGATCACTGATGCCGCCATCAAGAAGAATTCTTTCTTGAAAATGGATTTCCGGTGCAATAAAAGGTAAAGAACTAGATGCTCTTAAAACGGTCAATATATCCTGTCCGTATTTTTTTCTATTAAAATAAATAGGTTCACCTGTCAGGCAATCCGTCGTTCCCACCACAAACTCCGTAGAATTCCGATGAAATTCATCGTAGTTATATGGTACAAGTTTGCTTGGAATTTCGTCAAAAATAAAGTCCATTCCAAAAAACTGTTTGTTTTTAAAATAATTTTTCCAGGATAAATAGCGAGGATCAGCAGCGTATTCAATCGTTACCCTTTTATTCCTTCCTTTTTGCCTCGACAAGTAGGATGCTGCATTGCATGCACCTGCTGAAACTCCGATAACATAAGGAAAAGAAATGTCGTGTTCCAAAAAATACTCAAGCACTCCTGCAGTATACACTCCGCGCATTCCTCCGCCTTCTAGGACGAGGCCGGTTTGCTCAAACAATGTCAATCTTCCCCTCACAAATGCTTTTTATTTACTTCGACATTATAATCCTTTTTTTGCCAGATTCAAAACAAAAAGCATCCCTCATGAAGCTAGTTCTTTTTTTCCAAAAATAAAGATGCTTCCTATTAATAAAACAATAATAAGAACAAAAGAAATGAAAAGTGAAATCCATGTCTGGTCCGGAAGAGATTGGCCGGCTAATAATTGGTTAGCATAATCAGCCAACTGCGCCGGACTCCGTTCCATCCATTTCGAAAGCAAGCTGCTTAATATTCCTATCAAACCTACAACGGCTAGCGAAATAAATCCTGCCGCGCCTGGTGCCAATAGCACTGAACTGAAAAACACCGTGATCGAAATAGCTACCACGAACCAAACAGCATACAAAAGAAAGCTTCCAAAAAAATCTGCCATTGGAATCCATTTAAATAAAATACCCGTATAATACCAAGTAGCAATAGAGCCCATAAAAAAAGAAAACAGCATTAATAAAAGGCTGCCTGCCCATTTCGAAGTGATGAAAGCAGTATATGAAACGGGTTTGACCAGAATCATTGCCGCCACTCCACTTTTGCGTTCTGCTGCAATAACACCCATTGTCGTCAGTACCATGATTAAAACACCAATCGTATTAAATTGACCCATTCCTTTCACAAAAATTTCTACTGCTGTGGGGGGAGGCAATTTAAAGACTGCACCTTTTGGCAATCCGCCCATCGCTTTAATAATTTGCGGCATATAATAGCTCGAAATGGGATCCTTTACTCCAAGCAAAATAAATGTAATTGGAACCCAGACCCACTTTAAATTTCTCCACATTTCTAATATTTCTTTTTGTAGAAGCACGAACCATTGGCTCATTTCCCCACCACCTTCATAAATATATCCTCAAGTGTCATGCTGCTAATTTCGAATTTGGTCAATGGCCAATTTCTTTCGGAAATTCCTTTTAAAAAATGATTCCTTGCTGCCGGAACATCGTCCACAAGTACACTTACCTTGTTTCCTTCCGAATTAATCGATTTTGTCAAATTGCTTTCTGTAAAAATTGAAAGAAATTCCGTCGGATTTTCACGAAAAATAAAATCGATTTTTGCTTGTTGATGGCGGTCTCTAAGTTCATTCATGGAACCTGATTCCACGATTGTTCCGTCATGGAGGAAAAGGATGTGATCGCATACTTCTTCTGCGTCACTTAAAATATGCGTTGAAAACAAAATGGTTGTAGAATTTTTCAAGCCTTCCAGCAACTCCAATACTTCCCTTCTTCCGAAAGGATCCAGTGCCGATACCGGCTCATCAAGCATTAATAGCTTTGGACGGTGGATGAGCGCTTGTGCAATTCCAAGTCTTTGTTTCATTCCTCCTGAGTATTTTCCAACTCTACGATTTTTGGCTTCATCAATTCCGACTAGTGATAGCAGCTCTAATGAGCGCATTTTTGCTTCTTTGCTGCATAAACCAGCTAGTTTTCCGACGTAATTCAAAAATTCAAGGCCCGTCATCCAATCATAAAAAACGGGATATTGAGGAAGATACCCGATTAAATGCCTGATGTCTTCCCCCTTCTTTGCATCAGAAAAAGCAATTTCCCCGCCCGTCGGTTTCATCAATCCAGACAGCATTTTTAAAGTTGTGGTCTTTCCAGCTCCATTCGGTCCAAGAAGGGCGATACACTTGCCTGTTTCGAGAGAAAAATCGAGGCCCTTTATTACTTCTCTCCCCTGAAAGCTCTTTCTTAACCCATTGATTCGAATGAGGGTCATTAATCGTTTCTCCTTCCAACCACAAAATAAAGAATTGGTCCAATAATATTGACAAATAAAATGACGAACACCCAAAGTATTTTCGGACCCCTGGTTTTTTCTATTCTGATTAAATCAACTAATGAGACTATGAACAAAATCAATTGAATAATAATTATTGGTGCAATGATCGTCCAATTAACATTCGAAAACATGGTATTTCCCCCTCAGATAAAATTCAATAATTTGACGAACAACTTTGGAAATCGTTCATATCGCCAAAAAAATTTTTTCATTTTATTTTTAATAATCGAACCACAAAGATCCATCGAACACATTTATTAATGTTTCTATTTTGTTTTTCAATGAAATCGTTCCCAATTCTCCTGCATATTGATAAAATATAATCACAAAATAATTTTAAACATGAGGAC
>JAUZPT010000145.1 GCA_030705745.1 Bacillota bacterium
CGTACATGTTAAAGATAAATTTAAAAAAGGGGGGCGCTTCGTTTGGAACTATTATTAATCAGACATGGACAATCCGAGGCGGATTTATTAGGCGTCCATGAAGGAAAAGCAGACTTTCCTTTAACCGAATTGGGACAACGGCAGGCGAAAAAGATGGCACACTATGTGACTCAATTCTTCCCGCCCGACTTAATTGTGACCAGCCCTTTAATTAGAGCCAAACATACCGCCTTGCTATTACAGAATTCAGTAGGATGTGAATTACTAGAGGAGAACGATTTAAAGGAATATGATAACGGTGTTCTTGCTGGACTAACAAAAGAGGCAGCAGCTATCCAATATCCCCTTCCGAAAAACGGAAGGCCCTTTCACATTCCTATCCAAGAAGGCGAATCCGAACTGGAATTTCGTTTTCGTGCAGAACGGATTTTCCATAAAATCATGTCCGACTATCATCATTGCAACCGAATAGCAATCGTTTCTCATGGGGGTCTCATTTCCAATCTATTAAAAGCATTTCTCAAATTGCCGAATACTCATGAGTTTGCCTTTCCAACAGGCGACACCGGTATCCATCTGCTCGGAATAAAAGAGACGGTTCGCGTGGTTAAATTTCTTAACAGACAGGAACACCTTTTATGAAACAAATACAAACCCACTTCCTTTGGCCTTTCAAAAAAATTTATCAACCGTTTCTTTAATTTTATCAACCGTTTCTTGTGTTTTATCAACCGTTTCTTGTGTTTTATCAACTGCCCTTCATTATTATAAAATCGCGAAACGATAAAAAGCCGCCAAGATCCAACTCTGGCGGCTTCCTTTTATCTTTTCGCGATTTCTTCAAGCAAAATTTTATTCAACAGCTGCGGGTTGGCCTGTCCTTTTGTCGTTTTCATGATTTGACCGACGAGGAAACCGACCGCTTTGCTTTTTCCATTTTTATAGTCTTCAATGGACTGCGGATTAGCATCGAGCGTTTCCGCTACAATTTTCAAAAGTGCGCCTTCATCCGAAATCTGCACGAGGCCTTTCGCCTTGACGATTTCTTCTGCATTTCCACCCTGTTCAACCAGCTCTTTAAACACTGTCTTTGCGATCTTCGAGGAAATCGTTCCATCTTCAATCAGCTTGATCAAGCCAGCAAGGCCCTTAGAACTCAGCTTCGTTTGTCCAAGCTCCTTTTGTTCCGCGTTCAAATAAGCGGAAACCTCACCCATCAGCCAGTTGGAAGCCTGCTTCGGATCAGCGCCTGCAGCAAGCGTCGCTTCAAAAAAGTCAGCCATTTCGATTGTAGCTGTCAGCACCATCGCATCATATGCAGGCAGCCCAAGCTCCTCGGTGTATCTCTTTTTCCGTTGGTCGGGAAGCTCCGGAATTTGGGATCGAATTCGTTCCTTCCACTCCTCATCGATAAAAAGATCCATCAAATCGGGTTCAGGGAAATAGCGATAGTCGTCCGAGCCTTCCTTGACGCGCATAAGGATCGTCGTATTCGTCGCTTCATCAAAACGGCGCGTTTCCTGCTCAATCACTCCGCCTGCAGACACAACTTCTCGCTGTCGCTTCTCTTCATATTCCAGACCCTTGCGTACGAAATTAAACGAATTGAGATTCTTCAATTCCGTTTTCGTACCGAATTCTTCCTGTCCAACGGGGCGAATCGAAATATTCGCATCGCAGCGGAGTGAGCCTTCCTCCATTTTACAATCGGAAACACCTGTGTACTGAATAATTGATTTCAATTTTTCCAAATACGCATACGCTTCATCCGGGGTACGGATATCTGGTTCAGAGACTATTTCCACAAGCGGTGTTCCTTGCCTGTTTAAATCAACCAATGAATAGCCCTTGGCATGCGTCAGCTTGCCCGCGTCCTCTTCCATATGGATGCGCGTAATGCCGATCTTCTTTGTATAGCCATTTACTTCAATCTCGATCCAGCCATGCTCGCCAATCGGCTTATCGAACTGCGATATCTGGTATGCCTTCGGATTATCCGGATAAAAATAATTTTTCCGGTCGAACTTCGTGTGTGACGCCACTTCGCAATTCAGCGCCATCGCAGCCTTCATGCCATACTCGACCACTTTTTCATTTAGCACAGGCAGCACACCGGGGTAACCCCAATCAACCATATTCGTATTTGTATTCGGCTCCGCTCCAAAATGATTTGGGCTTGCCGAAAAGATTTTAGAGTTCGTTTTTAATTCCACATGGACCTCAAGCCCAATGACCGTTTCAAATTCCATTCTTCCCACCTCCTACAGTACCGGTTTCTTTTTATGAAAATCCGTTGCAGTTTCAAAAGCGTGTGCAGTTCGGTACACAGTTTCTTCATCAAAATGCTTGCCGATAATTTGCAATCCAAGCGGCAGTCCATTCGAAAAACCGCACGGCACTGAAATCGCCGGCACACCAGCGAGGTTAACTGGGATCGTTAAAATATCGTTTGCATACATCGTGAGCGGATCGCTCGTCTTTTCGCCAATTTTAAATGCAGGCGTTGGCGTCGTCGGCCCGACAATCACATCATATTTCGTAAAAACATCCTCAAAATCCTTTTTGATCAACGTCCTGACCTTCTGCGCCTTTTTATAATAAGCATCATAATAACCAGAGCTAAGCGCAAACGTTCCGAGCATAATCCGGCGCTTCACTTCATCTCCGAAGCCTTCAGCCCTTGATTTTTTGTATAAATCAATAAGGTTCGCTGCGTCAGCGGCACGGTATCCGAAACGGACGCCATCAAATCGTGACAAATTCGCCGATGCTTCCGATGAAGACAACAAGTAATACGCAGCCAGAGCGTACTTGGAGTGTGGAAGAGAAACCTCTTCCCAAACAGCTCCCTGTTTTTCCAACACGCGAAGTGCTTCTAGCACGGATTGGCGTACGTCCTCGCTTACCCCTTCGCCCAAGTATTCCTTTGGAACCGCAATTTTCAGCCCTTTCACATCACCTGTCAAAGCTGAAGCGAAATTCGGCACAGCCATCGGTGCAGATGTGGAATCCATCGGATCGACTCCGGAAATACTCTGCAAAAGATAAGCATTATCTTCAACGGTTCTTGTAATGTGGCCGATTTGATCCAACGAGGAAGCAAACGCGACCAAACCAAAGCGTGACACCCGGCCATATGTCGGTTTCATGCCCACGACGCCACAGAAGGAAGCTGGTTGGCGAATCGATCCGCCTGTATCCGAACCTAATGAAAATAAGACCTCGCCTGCTGCAACCGCTGCAGCCGATGCACCTGACGATCCCCCCGGTACCGTATTTACATTCCACGGATTGCGTGTCGTTTGAAAAGCGGAGTTTTCGTTTGAAGAACCCATCGCAAACTCGTCCATATTCAATTTCCCGATGACCACCGCTTCTGCTTCATGCAGCTTTTTCACAACCGTCGCATCATAAATCGGGTCAAAATTTTCGAGTATTTTGCTCGCACAGGTAGTGCGCAGCCCTTTTGTAACCATATTGTCCTTTAGCGCGATTGGCATTCCAAACAACGAAGCCGCTTTGCCCTGATCATCGAGCCTTTTCGCCATTTGGCGCGCACCCTCTTCATCGAGCGTCAAAAACGCCTGAATCTGTCCGTCCACTTCGGCAATTCGTTTAAACGACTCGTCAACGAGGTCGGAAACACAGAGTTCTTTTTTATGTAAACGTTCATGTAAATCGGACATCTTATTTTCAAATAAACCCACGCTGCTTTCCCTCCCTATTCACCCAAAATCGGCGGAACTTTTATAAAACCATCCTGGTGATCTGGCGCATTTTTCAGCATTTCTTCTCTCGGCATTCCTTTTTCAGGAATATCTTTGCGCATAACATTTTTCATATCGAGGACATGCGATGTCGGTTCGATTCCTTCTGTATCGAGTTCATTCAGCTGCTCGGCAAAGCCAATGATGGCATCGAGCTGACCCCTGAACTTGTCCGCTTCTTCATCTGATATTGCTAAACGGGCCAAATTTGCCACATGTTTAACTTCTTCAAGTGTAATCCGAGACATCTTCTCTTCCTCCTGACACTTATAATAGTTTTGATTTTACCAAAGTTTTCATCTGTGGCGCAATGAACATCTCAATGGGGAAATCAAACGGTTGCTTTTTTTAGCGAGCTCAGTTATATTAGTTGACGTATCAATTGTTGATATATCAACCATCCGAAAGGAGGATTTTCTTGACGCATTCATGCTCGGATGAAAGTGCTATTTTATATAAATTACACAGTCTAAATAAGCAAATCAGTTCCACCTTTGAAGGCTGCACCGGTATAAGCCAATCACGACTCGATATATTGCATCAGCTTTATGAAGTAGAGGAAATCAGCCAAACAGCGCTCCAAAAAGAAATTAATATCGACAGCGCCGCTGTTACCAGACACCTAAAGCAGCTTGAAGCGAACGGAATGGTTTCGCGCCGGAAAAGCCAGACTGATAATAGGATTACGCTTGTCCGTCTTACAGATCATGGGCGCCATAAAATCATTTCCTTTCGAGAAGAAAAAGCCCGCTTCGTCACTCAAATGCTAGACGGTTTTAGTGAAGAAGAGCGCGCTCTGCTTGGCTCGATGCTTAACCGGATACAAGCAAACCTCAAGCTCGTGTGATTGAGGCTAAATACAACTCAGATTATGAAATAAAGGAGAATACACCAGTGAAAACAAACGACTTCAAAGAAATTATCACAGGACGACGTTCCATCCGCAATTATGATCCAACTGTAAAAATTAGCCGCGAAGAAATGGCCGAAATTTTGACAGAAGCAACCCTTGCTCCGTCATCCATCAATATGCAGCCATGGCGCTTCGTTGTCATAGAAAGTGAAGAAGGAAAAGCAACCCTTGCTCCGCTTGCCAAGTTCAACCAGGTTCAGGTCGCGACGTCTTCCGCTGTCATTGCCATCTTCGGCGACTTGAATAATTTTGAAAAAGGCGAAGAAATCTACAGTAAAGCAGTCGAAATGGGCTTTATGCCTGCTGAGGTAAAAGAAAAACAAATGGGTGCTTTGACTGCCTATTTTGCAAACATCGACCCGGAAGTAAATAAATCAACCGTTTTAATCGATGGCGGCCTAGTGTCCATGCAGCTTATGCTTGCAGCGCGTGCTCACGGTTATGATACAAATCCAATTGGAGGCTTCGAAAAGGACAAAATCGCAGAAGCTTTCGGACTGGATAAAGATCGCTACCTTCCTATCATGCTTCTTTCAATCGGTAAAGCAGCCGACAGCGGTTATCAATCCGTTCGCCTGCCAATCGATCAAATTGCTCAATGGAAATAACATTCTTTTACTAAAAATCAGGCCTTGTTATGGGCCTGATTTTTGTTTTAGATTATGCGTTATTTAATCATGCCTATTTTTTAAATAGTTTTCTGAACAACGAAAACTTACTTTTTGGGGTATTCACTTTAGGAATGGATTTGCCCTGTTTCTTTTTAAGATAAATCTCTTCTTTATCAATGGCGATGTCCATCGCCAAAACAAGGCCAATGTCTGTATTCACTTCTTTATTGGTCACCATCGTGTATTTCACTTGATGCTTGTTCGCGATTTTTACGTATTTACTCACTTCGTTGTAGCTCATATGTCCATTCAACAACAAATGCGAGCCTGGATTACCCTTCATTTCTTGTTCGACCTCAAGATAAATTCCATTTTCCCGGACTTGGCTTTGCGTCAAGGCTACGATAATTCTTTCCCGCAATGTCCCAAGAAATTTCCGCCTTTCTTCCGGCTTCGTTTCTTTTTGTCCGAGAATTCCTTGCTGCAGAATCTCATCGACCGTCTGCTTCCCCAGCGAGATCAACTCCTTTCGAAGAACTACTATTATGTATGATTTTCCCCTAAAAAAAGTGAATCATATTTTTTAGAAAAAAAGAAATGCGGCCAGAGCGCGGTTTCGCTGATAGAGTTCATGAATCATCATATTGCCCACCTCGTAAAACGGTCAAGCAAACCCCAATTGTAGATAAATTCGATAAATTTGTAGATAAAGCACAAGAAATTGTAGATAAAACGCTATTTATTGTAGATAACGGTCAAGAAATTGTAAATAAACTACCAAAAATTGTAGATAAAATTTGAAACTAGCGTGTTACTTTAAAAAAGCCCCCTCTTCAACGAAGAGAAGGCTTGAAAATTATGCAGTAAATTGCGCTTCTTCCGTGGATCCTTTTAATGCGGTTGTGGAAGAGGTTCCGCCTGAAATGACGAGTGAGACTTGGTCAAAATAGCCTGTTCCGACTTCGCGCTGATGGCGTGTAGCGGTGGAGCCGTTTTGCTCGCTCGCAAATTCCGCTTCCTGTAGTTCGGAGTAGGCTGCCATGCCACGTTCTTTGTAGCCACGAGCCAATTCAAACATACTATGATTCAAGGCGTGGAATCCGGCGAGGGTAACAAATTGGAATTTGTAGCCCATCTTTCCGAGTTCCTCCTGAAATTTTGCAATGGTTTCGTCATCAAGTTTCTTTTTCCAGTTGAACGAAGGTGAGCAGTTGTATGCCAGCAGCTTACCAGGGAATTTCTTATGAATCGCTTCTGCAAATTGGCGCGCTTCTTCAATATTCGGCTCGGATGTTTCGCACCAAACTAAATCTGCATAAGGAGCATACGCCAATCCGCGTGCAATTGCCTGGTCCAATCCCGCCTTCACTCGGTAAAATCCTTCAGAAGTCCGTTCACCCGATATAAACGGCGCATCATACGGATCCACGTCACTCGTAATTAAATCTGCCGCATTCGCATCCGTCCTTGCTACAAGGAGAGTTGGCGTTCCCATGACGTCTGCGGCCAGGCGAGCCGCAATCAAATTGCGCACAGCGGTCTGTGTAGGAAGCAACACTTTTCCGCCCAGGTGACCGCACTTTTTCTCAGAAGAGGAGATCATTTTCCGGAATGGTCGCCGGAAAGTGCGCGGTAGAGCCCATCCCTCCGGTCTTTTTCCACCGGGAACTGGTGGCGGCTTATATCCACGACCCTGGGATCAAGATCAGTAAAGATCACCTGCTCCGCCGCATTTGCCCGGCTGACAATAACGCCCTGAGGATCTGCGGTCATCGAATCGCCGGCATAGGTATCGATCGGCGTCTGGCCGGTGGTATTCACACCAACGATATACATCTGATTTTCCAGAGCGCGGGCCTGGATAAAGAGCTCCCAGTGCCTGGTTCGGATTTCAGGCCATGCGGACGGGATAAAAATTGCCTGAACACCCTGCTTGGCATAGAGGTGGAAAAGATCGGGGAACCTCAGATCATAACAGATGGCGACACCGCACGTAAGAGAATCGAGAGGGAAAACGCACAGATCCGTA
>JAUZPT010000146.1 GCA_030705745.1 Bacillota bacterium
AGGGGCAAAATACATAAAGCTCACTCCTCCGTCCTGCACATGGGCCGAGATTCAAATGAAGATGGGGAATCTATTTGATCTCTGTCATCAACGATACTCCTTGTGGCGATAAATTCGCTTTGATCTCCAAAATTCTGACCAAAACCTTGATTTTTCTTATCCGAGTTATGCCACTCGGCGAGAAGATTTTGACCAATATTTACGGCAGAAGCATTTTCAAAGGAATTAATTTTAATCATAAAGATATTTATATTAATATACGGTACAGGAGCAGGCATGATGTTTCCCCCTTTGCTTGCTTATAAATATATGCATACGATTAAGGATTATGAAGAGAAAGCTTTTTCAGCTTCTGTGAGAAACAATTGAGTTTTTCACATTCGTCATAGACAACAGATCATCTAAATAAGGAGGGAAATCGCTTTGGACATGGATAAACTGAAACAATGGCTGGATATTGCTCAAAATATGAATGGAGGCGATTTTTGGAAAAATATATTTGATCAAGATATGGAGGGATTTACCTCTCCGCCAAATCGCCAGACTTCCTCTGATTTCACAGGTATGAAACCAACTGTAAATGTACAAGAACGCAAGCAATTTCCTAAAGTAGATATTTTTGAAAATGATCAAGATGTTATCGTCGTGATCGATTTACCTGGGATAAAAAAAGAAGCAATCGAGTTAGGCATCAACGGCCATTACTTGTTAGTAAAGGGCAATGCAATGCCCCTCTTTCCCCATTTGAAAATAGCTTCTTCGGAACGGTTTTATGGAGAATTCCAAAGACAGATCCAACTTCCAGATGAAGTAAAATCGAATGAAATTAGTGCGAGATTTTGGAACGGTGTTTTGTTTGTCAGCTATAAACGTTCTACTGATTTTGGCGAGCCGATTCAAATTGATTAGTTCGATTGGCGATAAACGATTGAATCCAGAAAATCATCATCTCTAACATTAACAATCGGAACGATTGTAATCGTACTGTCGGCTGATTGCTGACCGAAGCCTTGGGACTTCTTGTTCGATACATTTCTTCCAATTGCCCTGGTTGTGCCAATTGAAAGGTTAGAACCTAGACCTATTTCGTTTATTTTCATATCACCTAAGTTGATTTTAGTAGGTAAGAAAACCATCTTTTTTCCTCCTCATTTTTTTGGTGGACATGATTATTTAATGTAATCCATATACTGAATTAAGATCGTGTAAATCAAGGGAGCGGCAACAAATGTCATTTAAAGATTTATTCCAATCCTTGTATAAAAATGAGCCGAATACAAAAATTAAAGCAAAGGTAGAACAGCTAGAAAAAGAACTTAGTATACTAAAAGAATCTTTTAATAAACTTGAAGAAAAATCGGTAGGTGGTGGTGGGCATCCGAAGGAAGCGCCAATTATCATCGAAAAAATTAATATCGAAAAAATTATTTTGGATAAATATGAGCTAAATAATCATTTTGGACAACTCGGCATAAAAGAGCTAAAAGGGAGATTAAACATCGGAGCAACATATGGAAGTGAATTTTCCCCTAAAGTAGAAGATGAAGAAGAAAATAAAATCAAACGAGAAAAGAAGACTAACATACCAGAAAAAGTCCCTAAGGTAAATATCCACTCAAAAAGCGAAGAATAAAAGCAAAAAGAAGCCCTGCCATGGGAAATTTTATTTTCCTATGGCAACGGCTAATGGTTAGCAAATCATTATTAAAAGATAACATTTTTATTGTAGTTTATTTTCTACTTGCTGGCATACTTCATCTGCTGATAATCCATTTGCTTCAATTACGGAAGCATTCGTCGTGCTATCCTGCATTCCCATAACGTTTGAATCAATGCCAGAAACTACACAGAATTCGCAATCTTTCGCGTCTGCTTCCTGTTTCAATTCTACAACATCATGGCCTTTTTCACGAAGGGCCTGTTGTATATTTGTAAGAGATTGTTCTACTCCAATTTTCGCCATTCCAAACACCTCCTCTTAAAAGTAGAATTCCAAAAAGGACTTCAATTATTCTAATCCCATACGCATATTTTTTTTCAACTGCCGGAAGCTATGAGAGGGAGGTGCTTAGATGGGAAATCGAAAAAAAGATCCTGCAACGATAGGTCTTGGTTCTCCTCAGGTCGAAGGCCAGGGGACAACGCAAACAGAAACTGGAAGAAAAAGTTTTTCTTCTGCAAGGAAATCACAAAAAAAAGATTAGAATGGGAAAAAAATAGAGGAGCAAGCAATGATTCACATTCTGCTTGCTCCTCTTCTGATTTATTCGTACATTTTGGCAACTTGTTTTTGTAGTTCTGTATCATCCAAGTACTCATCATACGTCAACTGCTTGTCGACCATACCTGATGGCGTCAATTCAATGATGCGATTCGCGATCGTTTGGATGAACTGATGGTCATGTGAAGAAAACAGCATGGAGCCTTTAAAATTGATCAACCCGTTATTCAATGCAGTAATCGATTCCAAATCTAAATGGTTGGTAGGCTCTTCAAGCAGAAGGACATTGGAGCCGCTTAACATCATCTTGGATAGGATACAACGGACTTTTTCTCCTCCAGATAACACACTTGCTTTTTTCAAAACTTCCTCACCGGAAAAGAGCATTCTGCCTAAAAATACGCGCAGGAAGCTTTCGCTTTCGTCCTTCGGGGAGAATTGGCGCAACCAATCAACCAGATTTAGATCGCTGTTCTCGAAGAAGCGGGAATTATCGATTGGGAAGTAGGACTGAGAAGTAGTTATTCCCCATTTAAAGCTTCCGCTATCCGCTTCTAGCTCGCCCATTAAAATTTTAAATAATGTGGTTTTTGCAAGTTCATTTGTGCCTACAAGAGCGATTTTATCGTCCTTATTCATGATAAAGCTAATATTATCGAGCACCTTCACACCATCGATCGTCTTCGTTAAACCTTCTACACGCAATAAGTCATTTCCAATTTCACGTTCTGGTGTAAAGCCTACGTATGGATAGCGGCGTGACGAAGGGCGGATATCGTCCAAGGTAATTTTATCAAGAAGCTTTTTACGCGAAGTAGCTTGCTTTGATTTTGAAGCATTTGCACTAAAACGCGCAATAAAAGCTTGAAGTTCCTTGATTTTTTCTTCTTTTTTCTTGTTCGCGTCTTGAGTCATTCTTGAAGCGAGCTGGCTTGATTCATACCAAAAATCATAGTTCCCAACATAAACCTGGATTTTACTGAAGTCCAAATCAGCAATATGCGTACACACTTTATTTAGGAAATGACGGTCATGGGATACAACGATGACGGTATTTTCGAAATTAATTAGGAATTCTTCAAGCCACTGGATTGCTTTAATGTCCAGATGGTTGGTAGGCTCGTCCAGTAATAGGACATCAGGTTTTCCAAAAAGTGCCTGCGCAAGTAGAACCTTCACTTTTTCGGAACCTGTTAATTCTTCCATTTTTTTATCGTGAAGATTTTCGTCGATCCCAAGTCCCTTTAAGAGGATAGCTGCTTCTGATTCAGCTTCCCAGCCGTTCAATTCCGCAAATTCGCCTTCAAGTTCAGCTGCTTTCATGCCATCTTCATCGGTAAAGTTTTCTTTCATGTAAATGGCATCTTTTTCTTGCATCACCTGATAAAGACGAGTATGGCCCATAATGACAACCTTCAATACTTCAACTTCTTCATATTCAAAGTGATTTTGTTTCAGCACTGCCATTCTTTCACCAGGCCCTAAATGGACTGTTCCAGATTGTGCTTCTATTTCTCCTGACAATATTTTGAGGAATGTCGATTTACCTGCACCATTCGCTCCTATAAGCCCATAGCAATTGCCGGGGTTGAATTTTATATTTACATCTTCAAATAATTTACGTTCACCATATCTTAAACTTACATTACTAACAGTAATCATATTAAAATCCTCCATAAATAAATATCTACGAAATTATACCATTAATAAAAGGTAAGAGCGAATTGTTTTAAATGTTAATTTTAAAATAAATAATTGAATTTTCGGAAAAACAGGGGTTTTATTCTATATTTTTGGGGAATACAATGAAAAAGCTGAATTGTTCAAATAAGTTTGTTCAATAGTCATTTTTTTTCGAATGTAAATTAAAAAATAAGTGTAAATATTTTTCGGGAATTCACACTTTATTCATATTTTTGGTGTAATATTATTTTAGAACAAGCTAAATAAAGAAGGTGAGTAGCATGGCTAAGAAGCAAATTTCCGAACTCGTTAACAAATTGAAAGATGCAGGAATAAAAGCCAGTTTAACGAAACCGAAATCCAATTATCTTTTATCTTTGCAACAACTCAAAAATTACCCTACTTCAGCAACTTGATAAGAATTATTTATAGTGAGAAAAATGAATGAAAATGATGTTCAGAGATTTAAAGTAAGTACAAAAAATCGGCCATTCAAAGAATAGGCCGATTTTTTGCATATTATAATTGCTTGGAAATATAATCATATACTTCCTGTTCGTTAAATTGTTCACCCATTGGGAATTTTTTGATGAACTTATTATTTTCATCCAGTAAAAAGGTAAAGGTGCTGTGTATAAAGAAGCCGTTGCCAGGATCTTTGTATTGAAATTGTAGGGATGAGGCTGCTTCTTTAATTTTTTTAAGGTCAGATTTAATTGATGCATGCGAGCCAGTTAGAAAAACCCAATTCCCATCATTACTAATGCCAAAGGAGTTCATGTATTTTTTCATGACCTCTGGTGTATCACGGTAAGGATCAATAGAGATGGTCAGAAACTGAATATCTTTTCCATAAACTCCGGTTTTTTGTAGTTTATTTTTCAAAGCTACCATTTTTTGAGTCGTTGTCGGACAAATATCCGGGCAATGAGTATAAACGAATTCAACAAGTTTCAATTTTTTGTGGTTATCCCCAAACCTGTATGAATCGTTATTTTGAGTAGTAAGAGTAATCGTTGGCGGAATTTTCGCATTGGCATCACGAATAAGAAAAAAGGAAATTCCGGCTAGGATGCCTAAAAGGATTAATGCACTACTTATTACATAGATTTTCTTCATATTTACACCCCTCATAATAAAGATAAAGAAATTTTAAGAAAAAAGATATGGATAAATTGTGAACTCATAGGTAGAAATAAGTTATTGACAAATATTACATATGTTTGTATAATTTAGCAGAATCAAATTTATTTAAAGATGGGGTATGTTGTATGTTAGGTGTTGTTCTTAACTAATCCACTAAACTGGATAAGATCTTTCCATTGTTAATTAAGCCGATGTTAAAAAAGACGGCTTATTTATGCGTGGAATTGATTAAAGTTGAGAGCAATGGTCATAGCAAAGCATACTTTTGAATTTTCAAGTATAGCTGTGTACCTCTGTGTATACAGTTTTTATTTTGATTAAAAAAGTATAAAAGGAAGGTAAAGAAGTTTGAGTTTTTACCTTTTTCCTGGCTGCGATGATATGTTCATCGCGGTCTTTTTTGTATATAAATTTGATTAATTATTCCTAAGGAGGAAATGGCATTGAATACCACAACATTTCACACTCTTGATTTTGAAAAGATTAAAGAAGAAATAGCGTCATATGCATTAACAGCAGAAGGCAAGGAAATGGTTACGAAACTTTACCCATCGATAAATATTAAACAGGTGGAAGCACTGCAGGAGGAGGTTTCAGAAGCGGTTGAAGTTTTAAAGAGAAGCACCAGTGTACCTGTTCATGGATTGGATGGAATGGCCGGGTTGCTTGGGTCCCTGAATAAAGGAGTTGCTCTAAGACCTGATCAATTGACGAAGCTGAATGAATTTTTGGATTGCTGTGGAAAAATGAGGAGGTATATGAAGGATAAAGATTTTCTTGCACCAAGAGTGGCTTCGTATGTGGACTCTATTGAAGAATTACCTGAGCTTGCAGCAGAAATACTCCGATGCATACGTAACGGAATGGTGGACGATTATGCGAGTAAGGATTTATTGAGGGTCAGAAAACAAATAGCCATCCAGAAAGATCGTTTAAAAGAAAAAGTACAGCAAATGGTTCGTTCAAATAAATATAAAACTTATCTACAAGAAAATGTTGTAAGTCAGAGGGATGGGAGGTACGTAATCGCAGTTAAAAAGGAGTACCGCACGAAAGTAAAAGGTGCAGTTTTGGATTCATCTGCGTCAGGAGCGACTTTGTTCATTGAACCCGAAGAAATCTCGAACTCACAGGAACAATTGACGTGGTTGATGGCAGATGAGGAAGTCGAAATACAAAAAATACTGCACTATTTAACAGGATTAGTAGAAAGTAAAGAATCTCAAATTCGCCTAGCCATTGAAATTATGGTTCATTACGATTTTCTTTTTGCCAAGGCAAAATATAGCCGGGTGATTCAGGGAAGTGCAGTAAAGCTTAACGATCGAGGATATATAAAACTGAATGATGCCAGGCATCCCCTGCTGGCAAGTCAGGCAATACCCTTGACACTCGAAATGGGCGACGAAGAAACTGCCTTGGTCATTACAGGTCCCAACACCGGTGGTAAAACTGTAACGATAAAAACTGTAGGGTTGCTAACGATTATGGCTCAATGCGGACTCCATCTTCCGGTTAAAGATGGCAGTGAGGTCAGCTTATACCAAAAGGTACTCGTTGACATTGGTGACGGCCAGAGCATTGTGGATAATTTAAGTACGTTTAGTTCGAGAATAGTGAACATTATTGAGATTTTAAAAGAAGCAAATGACCGTTCACTCGTTCTGCTTGATGAACTTGGCTCTGGGACGGATCCGGCTGAAGGCATGGGCTTGGCAACTGCAATATTGGAACAATTGTTTAAAAAGGGTTCTACACTTCTGGCCACTACCCATTACAGTGAGATAAAAGAGTTTGCTGATAAAACTTCAGGATTCCTCAATGGGTCGATGGAATTTGATCTACAAACGCTTAAGCCAACTTATCGTCTAATTGTAGGAAAAGGAGGAGAGAGCCAAGCGTTTTCGATTGCATTAAAACTTGGCATACACCCTCAAATTATTGAGAGGGCACATCAAATCACCTACAAAGAAGACAAGAACTATCACTTTGAACCAAAAAATGTTCAAGAGAAAAAAGAAATGGAAAAACAGATCATCATTAATAAACATGGAAAGAGAGTACCGAGAAAAATAAGTGACTTGAATGCATCCAAATTTCATATGGGTGACAACGTTAAAATTTTAAGGACAAACGAAATTGGAATTGTTTTTACTGGTCCTGATACTCATGGGGATTATATTGTTCAGGTCAAAGGAGAGAAGATTGAGATTAATCATAAAAGGATAGAGCTTTACATCGCAGC
>JAUZPT010000147.1 GCA_030705745.1 Bacillota bacterium
CACAACTCCTCCTAATAATATCGGTTGGTGTAGAAGGACACAAAAAATCACCTTCCAACTCGACGATGTGTGAACAAGTTCTACCCTCGTATTTCACAGGCTTGATGAACATTGTCCAAGGATTAACCTCATATCCTTCAATCTGTACTGGTTCCAAGTATTTCACTCCTTCAAAATATAAATAATTTTTTTTCTTCTTATAGCTCTTCCATAAACAGTTTCAATTCATGATACCATTGATTTATTTATCTTTTTGAATTTTTTGGAATTGTTGCTAAATTGTTCATATTTTATCGGGTGAAAAATATTTTTCAGAAAATTTAAACATTTCATTGATTTTATTTCAAAAACTCCATATACTAGGAAAAAGCCACAGGGGTGATTTTTATGAATGAAAAATCATACACGGAGTTAATGAAACTTGGCGCAGCAAACCGTTCTCGAAAGGAAGAAGCATTTGTACAGGACATTTATATAGAAATGCTTCTGGCAGAAATTCAACTGACGATAGAAAAAGAAAAACTTTTGAAAAAAATTGACAATGCCATTGATCTCAACGATAAAAACCAGTTTATACAACTTTCCGGACAGTTAGTTGATATTAACAAACGATTTGGAACATAATTAAAGCTTCAGCGCCCGTTTTCCGGGCGCTGAAGCTAGACATCTGTCTACCTTCAAAGATATAAATTCTGATAATACTTAAAAGCCCCAGGATTCAATCATCCGGGGGCTTTTCTTTGCACTCTGGAAGGTCAAAAAATCTACTTTTTCAAAAATAATTTTTATTTTCCGGGCTTATTGTGATGCTTTACCTCATACTCTTCAATCTTTGAAATGCGGTCGAGCATGGACGGGTGCGTATATCTGAAGAGTTTTACAAGCAATGGAGGATTAACCTGGCTAAGTCCTGAACGCGTCAGCTCCTGGAACGATGTGATTGCAGACGAAGGATCTTTTGTCATATTTATCGCATATTGGTCTGCACGTGTTTCCTCATAGCGCGAACCCCAATTAGTAATTGGACTTGCAACAAACATGATCATCGAAATAATCATTAACAATAGCGGGAGTGAGCGAATATCTCTTACATCGGTTATTTTCAACTCTTTGCTCCATCTTGATCCGGCCCAATTCATCAATCGATGCGTTGCGTATAAAACGACCAATGAAAGCATCAAATACCCTGCAATGCCAAAGTAAATATGCTTCTCGACATAGTGTCCCATCTCATGTGCCATAATAAATAAAATTTGTTTTTCCTTAAGCCGCTTTAATGTCGTGTCCCATAAAACAATTCTTGAATTGGAGCCAATTCCGGTCACATACGCATTCAAAGAATTCGTTTTTTGAGCCATATTCACTTCAAAAACGTGCTTGGCCGGTATTTTGGCCTGACTTGCCATTGTAAGTATTTTCGTTTCCAGCTGTTTATTTTCAAGTGGAGTAAAGTGATTATATAAAGGATCGATCACAACTGGCTGCAAATACGTCATGAAAAGTGTTAGAGGGATGGACAATAGCCAGGCATATAGCCACCAACGCTTTTTGCTTTTGTTCATCAGCCAATATAAAATCGGCACGATAATCAACATCATCCCGTAATTAAGCCAAAAATCAATCAACTCATCCTTCATCCAGGAAGGGAAGGTTTGGGTAGAAATATGATACGTCCTTGATAAAGAATAGCTGATATAGTTGAGCGGGAACGTGGCCAAAAAGGCGAAAACCGATAGCCAAATCAAGTAAATGGCCGGGCGCATGAATTTATATTTTGCTGATTTATCTGCCCAATTTTTAAATGACCTTGACAAACCGAACAGAAGAATTAAAAAATAAAAGAGCCATTCAAATGGCGTTGATAAGAAATACAACAAATTTCTTATTTTTGAATATTCCTCACTTAGCATGAGTTCTCGGCCATTCAAAAACGTAGTTGGATCGGCCTTCGTCCCCTGGTACTCAAACGGTAATTTCGCATCCGCAAAATAAAATAAATACCAATAAAAAAACAGGCCATATAAGACATAGGCCAAGACTGCGTAAACACCCATTTTTCTCGCCATGTATTTGTCCTCCTTTTTGTCCAACCTCTCTCCTACTAAGTTTAGTTAAAAAGGCATATTTTAGAACTGCCGGCTAAAATAAATAGCCGATTAACATGAGTCGGCTCAAGTGATTATATTAGAGAATACAGCGCTACTACCAGGATGGCACCGAGAACGGTAATAATGACATTCGCCCCCAGATACGCAGCAAAAAAGGCAGCCCCTGCTCCGATTAGTCCATACCAAATATCCTTGTGAATTAATAAAATACCCGGAAAAATAAGTGCGCCGAGCGTGGCATAAGGAACATTTTTCAAAACTCCTTGAATAAAAGGCGGCAATTCCTTCCCTTTGAACAGCACAAAGGGCAGCATCCTCGGGATGTATGTTACAACGGACATACCGATAATCATCAGGATGATATTATTTTTCATGCTGGATTCCCCTCTTTCTGTTGAGAAGTTCTACAGCTTCAATTACTACTGCTGACAATACTGTAGCTGAAACGATTGCCCAACCGGGGGCGAGCCATTTTTCAATTGTAAAAATTGAATTAAATACACCTGCCAGCACAGCAAGCATAGCAACCTTCCTGCTTTTCTTCAAAGATGGGACGAGCAGTCCAATAAACATCGCATACAACGCAACCCCCATGCTCTCCTGCAACGTTTTCGGTAGACTTGCACCGACCAAATGGCCGATTCCTGAATTCACTACCCAACTTGAATAGGAAACAGCAATCAGTCCAAACATAAATGGGGTTGTGACAGTCCCTTCTTTTGTCGCCGCAACGGAAAAGGTTTCATCTGTTATTCCAAACGAATAAATCATCTTGTTGACTAAACGATCTTCTTCACATTTTTCGTTCATAGTGGTAGACATAAGAAAGTGCCTTATGTTGACAATCAAAGTCGTCAAAATAATCTCCATTATGCCCGTTCCATATGACAATAAGCTTAGGGATATGTACTGTGAGGCTCCAGCAAAAACAAGTAGGCTCATGAGGACCGTTTCAACAATCGAAAGGCCGGAGCTTTTGGCAAGCAAACCAAAGGTCAAAGCAATTGGAAAATATCCTATGCCAATGCTTATTCCCGCCTGCACTCCTTTTTTAAAATCAGACGAGTGCCTTTTTATAGATAATTCCCCCAAAGTCCTTCCCCCCTTTTTCCACCTTAATAAAACTATATTTTAGCAAATATCCGTCATTTTATATATATTTTCCAAATATTTTGTCATGAATTGTTAAGCAGTTTACCCACTTGGTAAAAATAAAAAAGGCTGACTCAAAAGCAGGCCAGCCTCTACTTTCCTTTGAAAATTGGTTTTCTTTTTTCGGCAAATGCCTGTAACGCCTCCATCCTGTCTTCAGTAGGAATTGTCATTTCATAGGCTTTCCGTTCGATTTGGAGCCCAGTTTGCAAATCTGCATTCATTCCGTTTTTAATTGCGTATTTTGCCTGCTGGAGCGCAATTGGGCCATTGGCGAGCATTTTTTTAGCAAAAGCAAGGCTTTCTGAAAGGACAGTGTCTTTCTCTACCACTCTCGTTACTAGACCGTACTCTGCCGCCTCTTCGGATGTAAGTCTATTTGCGGTTAAAATAATCTCGAGAGCCTTGGCTTCGCCAACGAGCCTCGGCAGCCTTTGGGTCCCTCCAGCGCCAGGAATTATAGCTAGGCTCGTTTCTGTCAGTCCCATTTGCGTACCCGACGCGGCTATTCGAAAATCGCACGCCAATGCCAGTTCCATCCCGCCTCCAAATGCAAAACCATTGATTGCGGCAATCGTTGGCTGTGGAAGCTGGTCAATGGCGTTGAAAACTTCATTTATTTTATGGATGTTCCGTTTTACTTGTTCAATGGTAAGCGTCTTTCTTTCTTTTAAATCTGCGCCCACACTAAAGGATTTTTGACCCGCACCCGTAAAAATAACTACACGAATATCCCCATTTATTCTTATTTCCTCGACAGCTTTCTGCAACTCAAGCAATGTGTCGTAATTGAACGCATTGAGAGCTTCCTCACGGTTAATCGTGACAAGCGCAGTATATGCTTTTATTTCCACTAAAATTGAATCCATAATACACCCTCCCTTAACCTTCCCGTCTTATACGTGCCGAAAAGGCAGGTATGCGCCCGCCTTCCGATTTCCTGCTATTCTATTAATTCGTTCCTTGGGTCATCTTTGCCTTCAAAGCTCGCCTTAAAATTTTTCCTGTCGTATTTTTAGGAAGCTCCTCCAAAAATTCGATGGACGAAGGAAGCTTATATTTCGCCAAATGCTCGGCACAATAAGTTATCAGCTCCTGCTCTGTTATTTCAGGATTTTTGCTGACGACAAAGCATTTTACTGCTTCGCCTAAATTTGGATCGGGAACACCCAAGACAGCTACCTCAATAACTTCCGGGTGGTTATAAAGAACTTCTTCCACTTCCCGAGGATACACATTGTACCCCCCCACAATCACCATGTCCTTCTTTCGATCCACTATATAAAAATATCCTTCCTCATCCATTCTGCCCAGGTCCCCAGTATAAAGCCAGCCATCACGAATCGTCGCGGCTGTTTCCTCCGGCATTTTGTAGTACCCCTTCATCACATTCGGGCCTCGGACAATCAATTCGCCAACTTCCCCAACTGGCACCTCTTCGCCTAACTCATTGACGATTTTATTTTCGACATTCATAATGGACGTTCCAATCGATCCCGGTTTCCGTGGACGGTCAAGCGGATTGAAGCATGTTACAGGAGAAGCTTCCGACAATCCGTAGCCTTCGGAAATCAACACATTGAATTTTTTTTCGAAATTTTTTAGAAGGGCAACAGGAAGCGAAGCTCCTCCAGAAATGCACAATCTGAAGGACTTAAGGTCCTCAGGATTTCCGTCTTTATGTTGATACAGGAAGTTGTACATCGTCGGAACGCCTGCAAATACAGTCGCCTCATAGGCTTTTGCCAGGTGAAAGATTTCTCTTGGGCTGAATTTTGGTACGATTAGCAATGTGGCACCATTCATTAACGGTGCATTCAACGCTACGGTCAGGCAGAAAACGTGGAACATCGGCAGAGCTGTAATCACACGGTCCTGCTCGTTCATTCGCAAATAGTCACCAGAGTCCTTCGCATTCCGGTATAAATTTTTATTCGTGAGCATCGCTCCTTTTGGTTTGCCCGTTGTACCTGACGTATAAAGGATGATCGCCGTGTCATCGTCCAAAAGTTCCGGACCAGTAAAATTCAAATCTCCAGAAGCAACGACACCTGTAAACGATTTCATTTTAACGGTTTCTGAAATATCTTTGTTCAATTCTTCTGGGGAAACAGCTTGTCCAGTTTCACAAATGATGTAACTCTCTACTTTCGGCAAACTAGGATGCATTTGTTCCACTAGCGGCAAAAGCATATCCAGAGCAACGACAGCCTTAACATCTCCATTGTTCAATATGTATCCAATTTCATCCGGTGTATAAATTGGATTAATCGGAATTACGGTTACCCCAAGCCGCAATGCCCCGTATAAGCTAATAACAAAATGAGGAGTATTGCCCAGCAAAAGCGCAATATGGTCCCCTTTTTGAATCCCTAATTTCTCAAGCCCTGAAGCGAACTTTGTAACCGCTTCGTCTAATTGGGCATAGGTGGTCGTTTGTCCCATAAAATGATAGGCTTCTTTGGCTGAAAATTTCCTTGCAGTTTCATAAAGCTGCGTCGATAAATTCATTTACCCGATCCCCTCTTCCACAAATGAATGATGATTCACTCATAAAATTGAAAAAATATTCTAAATATATTATATTGAAAGAAAGTTATGTATACAAGTAAATTACTTCAAATAAATGCAAAAAGCACGATGCCTGTTCGCACCGTGCTTTTTATCAATAAACCAAGCCGATAAATTCTTCTTTTGTTATGTTTCCGAAATACTGTTTAATTTCAACATCTTGCAATGCCTTTTCGATTTCATCTTTTTCGTAACGAATCGAGTAAAGTCGGCCTTCAATCTCCGCGACATCACCTACACCGAAGAAATCTCCATAAATTTTACAATTTTCAATGATCCCCTTATTAACCTCAAGGCGAACATCAATTTGTCCAACCGGAAATCGGTGTGAATGCTGAAGATTAAATTTTGGAGATTTCCCATAGTTCCAATCCCAATTTTGGTACCGTTCTTTGGAAAGTGCATGGATTTTTTCCCAATCATCATCAGTGAGCACATATTCAGGAATTTCTGTTTCGCCTTCAAATATATTTTTCAGAAGCAATGTTCGGAACTGTTCAATGCTTAAATTTTCTGAAAGAAACTCAGAAATATTTGCAACACGACTGCGGATCGATTTAATGCCTTTTGATTCGATCTTGTCCTTTTTCACATTCAGTGCCGAAACCACATGATCCATTTCGGAATCAAATAGCAGTGTACCATGACTAAACATCCTTCCACGTGTTGAAAACTGAGCATTTCCGGATATCTTTCTTCCTTCTGCCAGGATATCATTTCGCCCGCTGAGTTCTGCATTCACTCCAAGTTTTTTTAATGCAGTGATAACCGGTTCAGTAAATTTGCGGAAATTGTGAAAGCTTTCCCCGTCATCTTTCGTAATAAAACTGAAATTCAAATTTCCCAAATCATGATATACCGCACCTCCCCCTGATAATCTACGGACAACGTGAATTCCATTTTCCTCAACATAAACAGTATTGATTTCTTCTACAGAGTTTTGATTTTTCCCTATAATAATCGACGGCTCATTTATGTAAAACAGTAAATACGTATCGTTAATATCCAGGTTTTTCAGTGCATATTCTTCAATTGCAAGATTAATTCGCGGGTCCGTAATTCCTTTATTGTCGATAAATAACATTTCACTCGCTCCTCCTCATAGCTCAACGCACAAAAATTGCTTTGCCAATGTAATTGCGCCTTCGAAGTTTTGGGAGGCTTCCTGAACTAAATCGACCAAATCCCCATAATTCGGCAAATGCGTCAGAATTAAGTGATTAACCCCCGCTTTGTCGGCAAGCATTCCAGCTTCAAGGCTTGTCATATGTCCTGCTCCCTTGCCGTTTTGGTGCCCGTAAAAATTACATTCACACAATAAGACATCTGCCTTTTTGCTGAAAGAAATAAATTCTTCTTTAAATGAACTGTCAGCTGTGTAAACGAGCGTCTTTCCGTCTGCTTCAATCCTCATCGCAAAGCATGGAACGGGATGGTTTGTC
>JAUZPT010000148.1 GCA_030705745.1 Bacillota bacterium
AAACAGCAAACCAGCGGCAAGCGTTGTCGAAGTATTTTCCTTCATGCCAAGCGCACGTGTAATTGGCGCCAACCATTTCGAAAAAATGGCAAGCCATTTTAAATCCTTCAGTAGTTGGATGACGACCATCAACGGAATGACAATGAGTGACAGCTGAAAAATGCCAAGCCCCGCTTTTTGAACGGCTTCGCTCAAAATGCCGAGAATGCCGGCTGCATGGTCACTATTTGTGGTAATTAAGCCGTAATGAGCAGTTTCGCCACCACCATGCCAAACTAGATGAATGGCAACTGCTGAAACGAGCGCGAGTCCGATCCTGATGGCGACCACCATCCAAAGCCTTACGCCTACCTTCACGGCGACACTAGTCTCCACAAAAAGATTATGGGAAAAAGAAAGCATGATGGCCAGGATGAAAACTTCTTTTACGGTAAAATGCAATGTTAAGATGGCACCGATGCCTGCATACAAATTAAGAAAATTCCCAAGCACAAGCGGAATGGCAGCGTCTCCCGGCAATCCAAGCAAAACCATAAGCGGGGTGAGGATCCCCATTAGCCAGGGCAGGACCGGCGTATACTTTAACACGGTGACGAGAACCGTGATGGGAAAAATGATTTTGCCGAGCGTCCAAGTTGTCTTTAAACCTACCTGCAATCCTCTTTTTAAAGAACCGACCAGCATGTCCGCACCCTCCTCAAGCTGTCATTATAGGTTTTCCAAATCCAAGTATCTTTTTTCCGTTTTTCCGTTTTTCCTTCTAACAAGAATGACAATGATTGAGACAATGATTAACACAATTGAAATCATCTGAGCCATCCGCAGGCTTTGCGTCAGCATTAAGCTGTCCGTTCTCATGCCCTCAACGAAAAATCGTCCGATCGAATACCAGATCACATATGACAAAAAGAGCTCGCCCCTAAGCAAATTCACTCTTCTAAGCGATAAAAGAATCAGGAATCCAGCGAAATCCCAAATCGATTCATATAAAAATGTCGGATGATAGTACGTTCCGTTTATGTACATTTGATTGATGATAAAATTCGGAAGATGGAGGTTTTCGAGAAACGCCCTGCTTACTTCTCTTCCATGAGCTTCCTGGTTCATGAAATTTCCCCATCGCCCGATGGCCTGTCCGAGAATAATGCTCGGTGCCGCGATATCAGCAATTTTCCAAAATGAAGTGTTCCGGGCCCGCCCAAAAAAGTACGTCGTCAAAACAGAGCCAATTAGCGCTCCATGAATGGCAATGCCGCCATGCCAAATTTGCGGTATTTCGGATAAATTATTTTGATATTCACTCCATTGAAATATTACATAATAAATACGTGCAGAAATGATGGCGATTGGGATCGCCCAAAGCATCAAATCCGAAAATGTTTCCTTCGGCAGTCCCCTGCGGTCGCCTTCTCTAATTGCCAAATACAATGCCAGCGCCAAGCCGGAGCCGATGATGATGCCATACCAATGGACATGAAGAGGTCCAAAGGAAAACGCGATTGGATCAAGCGGGTGAATCGTTTTATTCATGATTAATTCTCCTTCTCTCTATATATCAAAATTACATTTCGTCGTGGTCGCCTTCCTCGATGACGTCAGACAAACGTTCCGTAAACTGCTGGGCAGCGTTCACGCCCATTCTTTTCAAGCGGAAATTCATCGCAGCCACTTCGATGATGACTGCAAGGTTGCGCCCAGGACGGACTGGGATTGTCAGTTTTGTAATTTCCGCATCGATAATTTTCATTTTTTCTTCATCGAGGCCTAGGCGGTCATACTGCTTTTGCGGGTCCCATATTTCCAAATTGATGACGAGCGTAATCCTTTTGTTGCTCCTAACTGCACCCGCCCCGAAAAGCGTCATTACATTAATAATGCCAAGACCGCGAATCTCCAGCAAATGCTCAATTAAATCTGGCGATGTTCCGACAAGCGTGTCCTGATCCTCCTGGCGAATTTCAACGCAATCATCCGCCACGAGACGATGACCACGCTTGACCAATTCAAGCGCTGTTTCACTTTTACCGACACCGCTTTTGCCGGTGATTAGGACGCCGATCCCATAAATATCAACAAGCACCCCATGCACAGCCGTAGTCGGTGCGAGCCGGCTTTCCAAAAAATTCGTCAGATGGCTCGAAAAGCGGGTTGTTTTCATTGGTGTCCGCAAAACAGGCACCGCTTCACGCTCAGAAGCTTGAATCAGCTCGGGTGGAATCTCCAATCCTCTTGTCACGATTATCGCGGGTGTGATATCAGAACAGAGCTGTTCCATGCGTGAAATCCGTTCTTCAGGTGGAAGCTCTTTAAAGAAAGATAACTCTGTTTTCCCCAATAATTGAATACGCTCGGCCGGATAATATTTAAAGTAACCGGCGATTTCCATGCCTGGCCTTGAAATATCGCTCGTCGGAATAGGGTGGTTAATTCCTTCTTCACCGCTGATCAACTCAAGGTCAAATTTCTCCACTATGTCTTTCGTGCGTACTTTTGACAAAAAGGGTTCCTCCTTTTAAAGGACAGTAACTTGTTTTTTTAATAGAAACGACAGCTGACGAAGGGGCACATCCACTTTCGCCATAGCAGTCATATTCTTCTTATTTTAGCACTTTTCGCAAAAGAACCAAACGGACAAATGCAAAATCGCGAATTTTTCAAAAAGAAACACTTTCTTCGGATCAATTTTTTTAGCAAGGCATTATATAATAAGGTTAAACAAAGTTGAATTCTTGTAAAAATATTTCACAATTCACCAATAGTCTGCAATGGGAGCTGATTTGATGGCCACGCTTCTTCTCGTGAACGGAAAAGCTATTATGGAAACCGGAATAATGGAAGAAATTTATATTTATATAGAAAATGAACATATTGCCGAAACCGGCCCCCTCACCGATGCTGCCTCCCGCTTTCCACATGCCGAAGAAATCATCATCCCTAAGGAGCATATAGTTGTTCCAGGATTCATTGATATTCATATTCACGGAGTAGCCGGTGCAGACACAATGGATGCAACGCCTGAAGCACTTTCCACGATCGCAGCCGCGCTCCCTTCAGAAGGAACAACTAGCTTTTTGGCGACAACGATCACCCAGAAACAAAGC
Source organism: Bacillota bacterium (assembly GCA_030705745.1). GTDB lineage: Bacteria > Bacillota > Bacilli > Bacillales > Cytobacillaceae > Neobacillus_A. The sequence continues at coordinate 3,102 of JAUZPT010000148.1, forward strand.
AACATAGAACAAGCCCTGAAGAATATTGCCGACTATTCTTTAAAAAGCAATACACCCGGACACGCGGAACTACTCGGAATCCATCTGGAAGGACCTTTTATTAATGCGAAGCGGGCCGGGGCACAGCCGAAGGAACATATCCTCAAGCCCGATATCGCCCTGTTCAAGCGCTGGCAGCACTTCTCCAATCATCAAATTAAGCTCGTGACGCTCGCCCCCGAAATGGAAAACGGACTCGATATGATTGCATTTTTAAAAAAGGAAGGCGTAATTGCTTCAATCGGCCATACGGATGCTGATTACGCAGCGGTACAAGCAGCAGTTGAAGCGGGAGCTCGCCACGTGACACATCTGTTCAATGGCATGAAAGGCATGCATCATCGAGAGCCCGGTACAGCAGGCGCGGCTCTGCTATTCAACGAATTAACGATTGAACTGATTGCCGATGGTCTTCATATTGCTCCAGAAATGGTCCGGCTTATTCTGGCTTGCAAAGGAGTAGACAGCACAATATTAATTACTGATTCGATGAGAGCGAAATGCCTGAAAAACGGCATATATGATCTCGGAGGCCAAAGCGTCAGTTCGATTGATGGAAAGGCACTTTTGCCAGACGGCACGCTCGCAGGGAGCTTGTTAAAAATGAACGAAGCATTAAGGAATATTCTTGCCTTTACCCCGCTCTCTTTATGGGATGCTGTCCAAATGGTGAGCGTTAATCCGGCCAAACAGCTCGGTCTATTCAGTAAAAAAGGAAGCATCACGCCAAGCAAAGATGCAGACATCGTCATTTTGGACGAACACTTTGAAGTGCAACGTTCTTTTTGCCGCGGGAAGCAGGCCTTTTCACGCTGAAAGATTGAGGACGTACGACTGAATGCGAGAGGTAATTACTTTTGAAGCGTTCGTTTTAACAATTGTGACATGACCTTTTTCGCGAAATTTCCGTATTATAAAAATGAGCGTTCAAAATTCCAGAAAAGGAGATTAATAATGAAAATAATGCTAGATGCAGGGCACGGGTATAATACCCCAGGCAAACGAAGTCCTGATGGGATGAGTGAATACGATTTCAATCGAGCTGTCGCCTCCCACGCTAAAGCACTTCTGGAAACGTATAAGGATGTGACGGTTTATTTCGCACATTCCGATACACGCGACGTAACTTTGCAGGAGCGAACAGATGCTGCCAATCACTTACAGGTCAATGCCTACGTTGCCATCCACGCTAATGCCAGTGGAAGCGGTACGACCTGGAATGATGCTAGCGGAATCGAAACATATGTGATGCCTAGCAGACCAAAAGAAGCAACCGAGCTCGCCCAGAAAATACAAAACTATTTAGTGACGATGACCGAGTTGAAAAATCGAGGAGTGAAAACGGCAGATTTTCATGTTCTGCGGGAAACCCATATGACTGCTGTGCTTTGCGAGTGCGGATTTATGACGAACAAAACGGAAGATGCCTTGCTCCGTACTGATCCATACAGGGAAAAATGTGCCGAAGCCATTGTCAAAGGAATTGCTGAACAGTACAAATTAGTCAAACTCGCTCCTTTTCGTTAAAATTCCGATTAGTCAAAAAAGTAGCGCAGAACCATGTCTGCGCTACTTTTAGGCTATCTTTTTGAAAAACATTTTTTAAACAAAACAATCGTTTCAATCCCGCTCAGACTTTAAGATCGTTTTTTGGACAATGACATTCGCAATGGCCATCAGAATCGTCACAAATAGCGCCATCCCAAAGCCAGAAATATTAAAAGCACTGCCCATCAGTCGATCTGTCAGCATCAGTGTGACTGCATTGATCACGAACAGGAAAAAACCTAGCGTCAAAATCGTGACCGGCAGTGTTAGTATAATGAGAATCGGCCTGACAAGCACATTCAAAATGGACAACAGCATGCTTGCCTCGAGCGCAGCTGTAAAGCCAGCCAAATGAAAACTAGTGCTGAAGTAACCGGCAATCGCCATGAACAAGATGGCATTAATAAAAATTCCAACTAACCATTTCATACAATTGTGTCCCGGTCATGTGGCAAAATGAACAGCAACACCAAATAGAGAATCACCATCGGAAAAAAAGCGGTGGCGAACATCAGGACAACAAAAGCAACGCGGAGCAGCGTCGCATTTATGCTAAGGGACGAGGACAAACCTCCCAAAACACCCGCAAGCATCCGATCGGTCCGCGATCTCACAATTCGTTTCATTTTGAAGACCCCCTCTTAAAAAGGTTTGATTTCTTCCAATTGATGAATGGTAATCGATCCCGTTTTTGTATCAGCTATAATTTTCGCCCCACCGTCTGCACCATCAATTGATTTAAAGCGAAGCATTTTTTGGATAACCTCACTTTTCTCCTCGAGCACTTGAATGCCATCCAATTTCACATTAAATCCGCCTAAATTCGATTTCAGCTCACCGTCAACCTTCATTCCCGCAGGCAGAAACAAATCAATGCTGCCTGTCGTTCCTTTGGCCGTAATAGCTTCACAGCTCTTGCTATGCAAATTGCACGTCACATTGCCATTGAACGTCTGAGCCTCCACTTTTTGAAAGCTTCCGTCAAGCTTAATTGCTCCATTGATCGTTTCCACTTCAAGCGCGCCAATCATACTATCTATAATGTTAATATGGCCATTGGCCGTTTCGGCTTCCATACGGATTCCAGCGATAGATGCAAATTCGATTTTCCCATTCGCCGTTTTCACTCGAAAGTCCTGAATGTTCAGCTTTTCGCCCGTGATTGGCCCATTAAACATTCTCACGCGAGCACGCTCGTATTGCGAATGAGGCACGAAAATAACCGCATCGAGCTTCATCCACTTTTGTTGAGTGATGAACCGCATTTTTTCGCCCTCTATCGCAAAAATCACGTCCTTTAAAAAATGCTGTCGTGCCTGCTCCTGCGAATCTACTCGATAAACCTTTGCCTTGCATTCGATGCGGACATCCTTTTGATCCCATGGAACTATTTTTAACGAACCATTGGATACATCGATATCCATGTCCTTCAAATAGACGTCACCCTGTTGAAATATATGTGAGATTTCTACCGATTGCCCAAAGTTCAAATCCAAGTCCAAATCCTTGATTTTTTTCAAAGCAGAGTCGACAAAGTCAAAAATCTTATCCTTCGCAGATTGGAATTTTTGCTGCACAGGCTCTTCCTTTTTCGCTTCCTCGAACTGAACAGCGTTCGAAAGCTCATGGACGATTTCCTCCTGCTTTTGTTCCATCGTTTTCTCTGCTTTATCCAGCTCTTCCAGCAAGGTCAGCGCTTCATCTACTTTCAGCTTCCCTTCCTCCACCATTTTCAAAATTCGTTTTCGTTCCGTTTGCACACAAATACCCTCCCTGTTTTTAAAAGTAAATGCCTTCTCTATTATTCTTTCGTCAGTACCCTTACTCCTTTAACAATGTTCCAGATCATCACAACGAAACTCGTCAACCCAAACAGCCCCATTGCAAAAAATGCAAACACAGGTATGTGATTGCCATGTCCAATTCTGTCAAAAAAAAGACCAAAAACGATTAGCGGCAACGTTATGAGCGGAATTAAATGAGATATAAATGCCTTTTTGGCATGTTTCTTTGTTGTGTCGTCATCTGATGCAAAAAATACTACTAACGGAAAAATAAAACTTGCAAAAAACAAACTAAAATAGCACAAAGCCGACAGAATTTTTCTGCTGCCCATCACCCCAACTCCTTCAATCTATAGATACGAAACAAATGGAAAAAAGATTCATCAAGAGATCTAGAAATTATACCTCGTCTAAACAGATGCTTGGTTCAGGTAATGGGCCTGCACATAGAAAAGAGCCAAAGCACATCCCGCGCCTCAGCTCTTTCCCTTACAATTTATCCTGCTGTGTAGCTTTCCTCTTTTTCTGCGACGTGCTGCTTCATTCGCAAGCGATCGCGCTCCAAAATCGGCTTTAAATACTTACCTGTATACGATTCCGGAACTTCTGCCACTTTCTCCGGGGTACCAGACGCAATGATCATGCCGCCCTTGTCGCCGCCTTCCGGTCCAAGGTCGATAATATGGTCCGCCGCTTTAATAACATCGAGGTTATGCTCGATGACTAGAACCGTATCGCCATTTTCTACCAGGCGCTGCAGTACGACCAATAAG
>JAUZPT010000149.1 GCA_030705745.1 Bacillota bacterium
TACAAGCCTACAGGAAATCCACTTTCTCGCTCAGCAAAAATTCGAAGACTTGCTTGTGGCACAAGTCAATACATTGCATATCAGCATATTTTAACAGCGGTCCCCTCCCAGGCGGACCGCTGTTTTTTTCGTGATAGGTTTTGTAAAACAGTCTGTTTATCCGTGAAAATTTAGTTTTATCCGTAAATTTTTGGATTTATCCGTGAGAATTTGATTTTATCCGTAAATTTTGAAGGTTTATCCATAAATATACATTTTATGGATAAACTAAACCAATTTACTTCTCTACCAAGACAAATTTTTTATAAAACAATTACACTCTTTTGAGAGATTAGCGTTTTTCTTGGATGGTTTTTGTCGAAAAAATGAGTGATTACTCACTTTACTTTTTGTTTCCAATTATTTATGATGAAATCATCATAAATAATGAGTGATTACTCACTTTTTTAGAAAGAGGTGGCGAGCTTGGAACAATCCATTGTTTCGATCAACAATGTGTCAAAAACGTTCGGAAAGCAGACGGTTCTAAAAAATATCCAATTAGAAATACGCAAAGGTGAGATTTTTGGATTTCTCGGGCCGTCCGGCGCAGGAAAAACGACGCTCGTCAAGGAGCTTGTCGGCCTTGATACACCGACAGCCGGCGAAAACATTGTTTTTGGCGAGAAAATGCCTTCCCTCTCATTAATCGAGCGCATCGGTTACATGTCCCAAGCAGACGCCCTTTACGCCGAGCTTTCCGCTAAGGAAAATTTGGAGTTTTTCGCTTCTTTGTACGGATTAAAGGGACAGAAACGAAAAGGACGAATCGAAGCGGTATTGGAGACGGTCCAGCTATCCGGAGATATCCATAAACTCGTTTCCAATTTTTCCGGAGGAATGAAGCGACGCCTTTCACTCGCTGCTTCTCTCCTTCATGAGCCAGAGCTTCTCATCCTCGATGAACCAACCGTCGGCATCGACCCAGTTCTGCGGAAGAGCATATGGAATCGTTTTTATGAGTTGAAGAACTGTGGAACGACGGTCATTGTCACCACGCACGTCATGGATGAAGCAGAAAAATGCGACCGCCTCGGCATGATCCGCGACGGAAAACTGATAGCGGTCGGCACGCCCGATGAATTAAAAACCCAAACAGGATCAAGGACGATTGAAGAGGCATTCCTTGTATACGGAGGTGTGTAAACGATGCGAATCCAAGCACTAGTGATCCGAATTCTGCGTCAATTTTTTCGCGATAAACGCACGATGGCGATGATGATTGTCGCACCCATCATCATTTTAACGATGCTGAATTTGGTGTTTAATGGCCGCGATTACCATCCAAAAATCGGTATGGTTAATGCGCCGAAGATGCTCGCCGATAAACTCGATTTCAAAGATGCGAAACTGAAGCAATACGATTCCCTCGAAACGGCCAAAAAGGACTTAAAGTCGCAGAAATTGGATGGCTATCTCACATTTGGCACAATGGTGCCCAAAATTACATTGGAAGGAAGCGACCCGAGCAGAAACCATGCTGTCATTGCCTCCGTCCAAAAAGCGTTTAAATCCTTACTCGGAAAAGACAGCTCGTCCGAACCAAAGGTTGCGTACCTTCATGGATCGAGCAACATGAGACAGTTCGACTCTTTCGGACCTGTTCTTCTCGGCTATTTTGCTTTCTTTTTTGTATTCTTGATTGCCGGTGTTTCCTTTTTACGTGAAAGAACGAGTGGGACATTGGAAAGGCTACTATCCAGCCCGCTGCGAAGATGGGAGATTGTCACTGGCTACGTTCTCGGATTTGGCATCTTCACAATGATCCAGGCGACCATAATTACTTGGTTTTCCATTTATGTTCTTGATATGATGATGAAAGGTTCGTTTTTTCTCGTTTTAATTGTAAACCTGTTGTTATCGTTAACGGCGCTGACACTCGGAATCCTTCTTTCTGCTTTCGCCAACAACGAAATGCAAATGATTCAGTTTATACCGCTTGTCATTGTTCCGCAAATTTTTTTCTCGGGACTCTTCAATCTCGATACGATGTCAAGCTGGCTCAGTTGGATCGGACCGCTAACACCTCTTTATTACGGTGCCCATGCCCTTAAGGAAGTAATGGTTCGCGGAAGCGGCTTGAGTGCAATTTATCCCGATATGCTTTTATTACTCGGGCTATCCATTTTATTTATGATTCTCAATGTCGCTGCCTTGAAAAAGCACCGAAAAATATAGGATATTGTTTTAAAAGGAGATAAAGATGCTAGAAGAAGACTTGATACTGCAGCAACTACTGAATGAAGATGACATTCTGACGGAAAAACAAAAAAAGATCATCGTTGCGGCGATTGAATCCTTTTCTGAGAAAGGCTTTGCGGCTACTTCAACGAGCGAAATCGCAAAAAAAGCAGGCGTTGCGGAAGGAACGATTTTCCGACACTACAAAACCAAAAAGGACCTGTTATTATCGATTGTCGCTCCGATGATGGCTAAGCTGCTTGCGCCATTTATCCTCAAGGATATTAACAAAGTGCTCGACCGCCAGTTTGAGACGTATGAAGACTTTCTGCGGGCGATGGTGGAAAACCGCCGTGAGTTTTTGGTAAAAAACCTTCCCATCATCAAAATTATGCTCCAGGAAATACCCTTTCAGCCTGAACTAAGAGAGCAATTCAAGGAGCATGTTGCCAAGGACACCTTCAGGCGCTTCGCCACCCTAGTCGAACACTATCAGGCAAAAGGGCAATTGATTGAAATGCCCTCAATGAGTGCTGTCCGTCTGTCCGCCTCGGCGATATTTGGCTTTCTTCTCGCCCGCTATCTCATCGTCCCCGAAATCGAATGGGACGATGAAACCGAAACCGAACGGACCATTCAATTTGTAATGCATGGATTAAGTAGAAAAGCGTAAGGCAAGGTGCCTGACGCTTTTTTGCTTTTTTCGATTGTTTTGTCATAGACTTTTTGAAAACTACTTTTTTTAAGCGAATTTTAATGGATTTTGTGATAATATCAATTACTTTTTGGTTTTATCAACGTATTTCAAAATTTATCAACCATTTTTGACATTTTATCAACCGATTTCAATATTTTATCAACCGATTTAAAAATTTATCAACCACTTACTCCAACACGCCCCATATTGCTTTTGCGACGCCGCTTTCTTCATTGGTTAAGGTTGTTACATCGCATAGCGCCTTGATTGCTTCGGGCGCATTTCCCATCGCAACCGATCTGCCTGCCATTTTAAACATGGAGACGTCGTTAAAATTATCGCCAATCGCCATAGTATCGGCTAAAGAAATCCCTTTTTCTTTCACAAATGCTTCCAATGCTAAGCCTTTTTGAGCATCTCTGCTCGTAATCTCAAGATTTTCATGTCCCGATGAACTGGCCACAATTCCATCTATCTGTTCCAGTGCCGTTTTCGCAGCACCAAGCTTGTCCCGGTCAAACGAAAAGGCGAGCAGCTTATAAATTTGATACTCTCCGCCGGTAAACAACTTGTCGTAATCATCGACCTCCGTAATTAAGCCTTGCGTCACTCTCGTCTCGGCTACTTTAATGGCCAGATCATAATTAACATCCGGATTGGCGCTGACGATAACATCGAGAATAATTGATACCGATTTGGCAGCATCATTTGTGAACGTGCCTTTGTCGGTATAAACTTCGAAATATGCTTCATGCTCGATTAGCTTTCGAGCCGCTTCCTTTGCCTGTTGAATGGGAATTGGAGTTTGTGCCACAATCTCGCCCTCAGCCGAGCGCACTTCCGCTCCATTTACACAAATAACAGGGCAGCTCAGCCCCGCATCTTTAATCGCAGGAATGGCTTCCTGATATGAACGCCCTGTTGCGACGATGACTTCGATTCCCATCGCTTGTGCCTTAAGGATTGCATCTTTATTTTCTGTGCTGATTTTCTGTGTTGAACTTAACAATGTACCATCCATATCGGATGCAATGCACTTCATCATGCCTTCACCTTCTCTGTTTTTTTACTCTGCCATTTTAACATGATTTAATTGCAATTCGCTTAGTCTATGTATTTGCTTCCTTCACGGACGCTTAAAGCTGCCAGCCGGTTGTTTTGTATAAATTGTTTGACGGAAGATGGATTCGTTTTCGAATATTCCCGTAATGCCCAGCCAATCGCCTTTCGGATAAAAAATTCCTTGCTGTCTGCATTTTGTCGAATAAACGCATACAGCAATTTCTCATCTGTTTCGTCTTTATAGCGAAGTTGAAACAAGATGGCCGTCCTTCTAAGCCAAAGATGATCACCGCTTGCCCAAGATTCGATAGAACTTTCAATGACCTCAGGGAACTCTTTCGCGATCATCCCGACCGGGTGTGCAGCCAGCATATCGACCGTATCCCACCATGATTTTGTCGTGATGAGATGCTCCATTAATTCCAGATCGTCCTTTTGCAGCTTTTTCAATGATTTTGCAATGTAAGCCAACGCCGCATATTGATATTCGCGCTCATCTTTTTCCCATAAACGCAAAACGAAATCATGCTGAAACGGTTCTTTCAAAAGCTTGCTTTCTTCGAAAAAATGTTTCTGCAATTCGTTGCGCAGAGGTGTTTTAATCCCCAGAAAATTAAAATGTCCCTTCATGTAATTTTTCATGGGCCCGGCATTAACCTCGTTTCGGTTTCCCTCGAACAAACTCGTTAGCAAAGTAACTTTCTCCTGCACGTGATAACTCTCCTTTTAACGTGATAATTCTATTTTAGCTTGGAAGAATCAGGATATCCATTTTCATGGCTTTGCTTAATTTTTTTAAAATAAACCATACTACTCTAAAAAGGAGGTGCGAATATGACGAAAAAGTTCAATAAAGGAAGCCGCAATCAAAATGCTCCTCAGGCTGGCCATAACCAAACTGAATTCGCCAAGGAATTTATAAGCGGAGACAATAGTAAAGGCAACAAACGAAATAAAGATCAACAACAAAGCAAAAACGAATAGGAAAATCAGAAAGCCAGTCGACCGAATGGGTGACTGGCTTTCTTTCCAAGGAGGGTATGCAATGGCCCTATTTTCTTTACTTTCTATCCTCCGGATTCATCCTGATTGTAGGATTATAGATGAAAGCAGGGGAAACATCTTCAGCTGGTTGATCACTGCTGTCTCCTCTAAATTGTTCATCCATTTTAAGATTTGCGCTCTCTGCCTCTGTTGTTCCGATGATAGAAGCATGACTTTTTCCGCCATCCATCTTCGAGTTCAGCTCCAAATGTGCACGTGCTGTTCCACTGCTCTGATATTTTTCCATACGATCGCCTCTATTTATGTATTTTTCGTTATTTTCCCCAACTACCGAAAAATCAATCCCCTATATTCATAAAAAGGCCATCCTCAAAGGATCGCCTTTTTATAGTTAAATCGATTAATATGATGGTTTAGGAACATCTGAATGAACGAATTCTGTTTAAGTCCGTTCCATAATATACCCAGCGGAATCCTCTCCAACGATAACCAGCGATTGAAGTCCTTCCAACGTACGTTGGATAAAACCAGAAGCTGCGTCCATTATGCAGCCAAATGAACGTATAACGGTACAAGCATCTACGAATGGCTCCAGGATCAACCGCAAATTGTGAAACTTGTTCCTGCGGTGTGTAAGATGGTGGCGGCGAGGTTGGTGCACCTCCATGGGATCCGCCTCCGCCCGGGAACGGTGATCCTGGTTGACCTCCGCCCGGAAATCCGCCTCCACTTCCTGGGAACGGTGAACCTGGTTGACCTCCACCCGGAAATCCGCCTCCGCTTCCTGGGAACGGTGAACCTGGTTGACCTCCACCTGGAAATCCGCCTCCGCTTCCCGGGAACGGTGAACCTGGTTGACCTCCGCCTGGAAATCCACCTCCGCTTCCTGGGAATGGTGTGCCTTGCTGCCCTCCGCCAGGCCAGCCATAAGGTGATTGTCTTTCATCAAATTCATATTGAAGTTCGGGCATATATAGGAATTGTCTATAATCCAAGTTGTACTCCTCCTAAAATTATTTTCCTATTAATGTATTCAATTTGCCTATTTTGGTGAAACCACCTATATTGCTGTATTTTTTTCTACCCGCGTAACACGGTCCGAAGCCATTTTTCCGCCTCTCCATGATGAAAAATAAAAAAACCCACTTCAACTTTCGTTTAGTGGGGATTAGGACTTAAAAGTCCTTTAATTCTGATTCACGCATTTTATCATTCACTTTTCAGTGGATCCGATCCATTGCTTACGCATTTTGCTTTGTAAAATCTCCTGTTTCTGCATGGGTGATGTTTTGAAGGTCTACAACTGTGAGATGAATTTGGACGCCGATTTTTCCACCGCTGACAATGATGGACTTTAGCATCATGGCACTGTTATCAATGAACGTTTTGTATTCCTTTTTCATGCCGATGGGCGAGCAGCCCCCACGAATATAACCCGTCCATTTTTGAATGTCTTTCACCGGTAGCATGTCGATTTTTTTTTCGCCTGCTGCCTTTGCTGCTTTCTTCAAATCTAGCTCGGTTTCTACCGGAATCACAAACACATAAATATTTTTCCCCGCTTGTGTGACGAGCGTCTTATAAACTTCCTCTGCTGGCTTGCCGATTTTTTCTGCGACTGAGATACCATCTATTTTTCCATCGCCGCTGTCATAGAACATCACTTCGTAGGATATCTTTTTCGCATCAAGCAGGCGCATGGCATTCGTTTTTACTTGTACCATTCTGCAACCCTTCCCCTCAATTTTTTCATACACAAAACGATAAGAAAAAAGGGTTTCAGTTTCCCGAACCCCTTCTCATGCTTTCATTATAATCGATATACTCTTGCTTCATACGGCTTTAAATGAATTTCGGAAACGGCATCCTGCTGTTCCACTGTGTAGTTATGCAATAGTATATTCTTTGGATCGAGGGCCATCCCTTCGGAGATGAAGTGTGCTTCTCTTCCCGTCAGATTCGCAATCACGATGACTTTGTCGTCCTCGCTCGTTCTCGTATAGGCATATACCTGCGCATCGTCTTCCATCAGCAAATCGTACTTTCCATACGTAAACACTACATTTTCCTTTTTCAGGTGTATCATTTTTTTATAAAAAGAAAGAATGGAATCTTTCTGCTCTGCCTGAACTTTTACATTGATTTCACGATAATTCGGATTGACCTTCATCCATGGTGTTCCTGTCGTGAAGCCGCCATTCGTTTCATCCGTCCACTGCATCGGTGTGCGGCTGTTATCGCGTGCAGA
>JAUZPT010000015.1 GCA_030705745.1 Bacillota bacterium
AAATTCGGTTTTTTTGTATTTATCGTGTGAACGGCCGATTCGAGGACAAAATCGTCTAATTCCGGCTGGTTCAGTCCATTTCGAATATGCCCAAAATGATGATTAAGCTCGAGTTGATAAAGGGGACTTCCGTTAAAAAGGGATACAAATATTTGATTATGCCACGGTCGATTTGCAAAAATTTCCGGCATATTAAAATCAATATCGGCTTTCGCAGTAACAGGCCATAACAAAGCGGCTGTTTTCATATGTTTCTTTTTTGCCTCATCGTAAAGGGTTGTTCCATTGATGGATCTCCGATACCAATGCCAATCTGGGGAGAGATTTCCAGGCTGAAGGAGCGTATTACTCGTAACACCATGCCTAACCGGATAGTTCCCAGTTACGATCGTGGCATGGCAAGGATATGTAACCGAAGGATAGATGCTTTTAACATTCAGGCAATAAGAACCCTCTTTAAGTAGCGAAGAAAAATGGGGAAGCTTTTGCAAGATAGGATGATCAAGTGATGATAGACAGTCAAAAGAAATCACGATTAAATGGTCTGTGAGTTGATTCATAGTGAGCCTCCATGAACAATGTTTCCAATTTCTTTTTATTGTACTATATGAATCTAGCATTAGGATGTATATTTAACAGAATAATTACAAAAATCTAATATTTATTACTTTGTTTGACTCTTATAATCCATTACGAAAAAGAAAAATTAAAATGAAGAATAGACAAATATTTACTGTAAATATAGAATAATAAGGAAAAGTTCTGACTTTTCGGATCATTTTAATAAAACTAAATCTTTGTTTGATTAAAGGAGAAAAAGAATGAATGTTTTGGAAAAAGTAACACAGTTAAAGCAAGAAATCAGTCAGGTCATTATCGGCAAGGATGACATCGTTGAATTGGTTTTCATCGCGCTCTTAAACGACGGTCATGTTTTGCTCGAAAGTGTACCAGGAACTGGGAAAACCCAATTGGCAAAAAGCTTTGCAAAAACAATTAATGGATCCTTCAAGCGCATCCAGTTCACTCCCGATTTATTGCCGAGCGATGTGACAGGGATTCAATTTTTCCATCCGAAAGAACAGGATTTCCAGCTTCGAATCGGTCCTGTCATGACTAATATTCTTTTGGCAGATGAAATCAATCGTGCCACGCCAAGAACACAGGCGAGCCTATTGGAAGTGATGGAAGAGCGTCAAGTGACGATTGATGGAGAAACGATTCCACTTCCTAGTCCGTTTATTGTTATTGCCACGCAAAACCCAGTCGAATCTCAGCAAGGAACATTCGAGTTGCCGGAAGCTCAAATGGATCGTTTTTTTATGCAAATTCCTTTGACTTATCCGACACGCGAAGAAGAGAAAAAAATCATGCAGGCGTATAGGTTCAGTGCTCCTTTTAATCGTTTAGAAACTGTCCTAACACTGGAAGAGATTTCAAAAATGAAAGAAGAAGTCAAGCAAGTCACAATTTCAGAAGATGTTGAGGACTATATTTTAAACATTGTCCACTTATCACGTGAATTTGATGACATTGAAATGGGTATTAGCCCACGTGGGACACTTGCGCTCATGCGGGGAGCACAAGGAAAAGCGTATTTGCAAAATCGGCACTTTGTCACTCCACAGGACGTAAAGGATATTGCAGTATATATGCTTGCACATCGATTGGTATTAACAATGGACGCTTCCTTAAAAAAATCGAACAGCCAGGTGCTTCTTTCACTCCTAAAGAAAGTAGAAGTACCCGCCGAAGTCGGGGCGATGAAGTAAATGATTTGGAGTAAACAAATCAATGGAGATAAAAATTCAGGTATTGCAGCTATATTCGGGATCATCCTGCTTTTTTTGAGTTTTTATCAACATTCGTATGTACTCTCTTTTTCAGGAACCTTTATATTGGTCATTGGATGGATGAGTCATTATTATTTAAAGCAAATCGGGAACCATCTTGTGTTAGGAAATGAAAAGGATCACATACGTCTTTCGATAGGAGAAGAAAATCTTCTTTCAATTAAGATGACTCAACGCAGTTGGCTTCCTATTTTCCGTGGAAGGCTTAAAGTGAAGATTGATTCATCTGTGGAACCCGTGAATTTCCCAACTGAAAGATCGGAAAGGTATGAAATGTTTACCATTCCTTTTCATATTAGAGGCAAGGAAACGATCCAACTTACATTACCCATAAAAGCCGTTTCACGCGGTGTGGCAAAAATAAAGTCGTTGGAGCTCTCGATTGATAGCTTTTTCGGATTTGGATCGGTGGAAATGAAATATAATCCGTATATTCACAAAGAATTTATTATCTATCCTACTCCGGTTATCGTTCCAGACACCGAAAGACTGATTTCAACACAGTCCCAAGGCGATTATCCTGTACATACGAGTCTTTATGAACACTTGCTGGCTCCAATAGGAACGAGAGATTATGTGTATAGCGATTCCTTCCAGCGAATCAACTGGAAGGCAAGTGCAAAAACGCAAAGCCTTCAAACGAAAGTGTATGAAAGAACTGCACACTTTTCGTGGACGTTTGTTATTAATCTCCGTGATCCAAATATTACGAAGCAACATTGGGGGACAATTGAAAATCTCGAATCAATCGCAAGCAATATTGCGTATCTCGCTCAATTTGCCGTAAAAAAAGGAATCCAATTTGAGCTTTTTATTAATTTGCGAATGGCAAGCCAAACTGCGATGTATCACCTCCCGATTGGGGGAGGTGCAAATCACTTAGCTAAAGCGCTTGATATTCTTTCACGTCTTCACCGAAGATGGACAACATTACCGGTTACTAAATTTCTTCATTTCGTGGATAAGCAAAACAATAATTCTCCCGTAATTATTGTTTGTGGTCCGTTATCGGAGGATGGATATGAGTCGATTTCCTATATGCAGAAAAAGGGGCAGCGTGTTTATTTGCTTAAGGATGATGCAATAAATCCTTCAATTGTTCCTCTTGGACGCATTTGAGCTTGTTGAGAATGGGTGAAAATGATGATAAAACGAGTATTACCTTTCTATTATTTTTCATTAGAATGTTTTCCTTTGTATTTTCTGCTCTTTTTGTTGTATATGCCAAGTGGGCAGCACCCTCCATTGGTAGCATTTTTGATTATGGTAATTTTAGCAAATGGGGCACTACATTTAGCCTTGAAAAAAGGAAATATTAGGTCACACTTTCTTTTACTGTGTACTATAGGGTCTGTGGGAATTGGATATGCCTTTGGTTTAGGTAATGTAACAGCATTAGTATGCATTTTCTATGTTTTCCTTAGAATGTCCGCATTTATCAAGAATTCCTCATTGTGGACAGCTGAGAGATCAGGGTTGGCAACTATTTTTTACGTATGTGGCTTGATCGTTCTCTTTGATGCCTGGGTAGTAGATTATCAGGAGATGAATCTCCTGTACGTTATCCCAATTATCTTCACTCTCTTTTATAGTGTCGGGAGATATTTGCAACAAATGGAGCATCATCATCAGCTCCATTTTGTAAAATCCATTGCTAGCTCTATTATTATAGCTGGTCTACTAACTGGAGCAATAACTTTGCTTTTGCCATTTGCGAAATGGACATTTTTTGGCATTCTTCAAGCAGCGATCATGCTAACTGGTTTCCTGGCTACACCAATTTTAAATTTGGTTGAAGGGAAAAAGCTAGAGTTAAAAATACACCACCAGCCAGCGGATGACGAAGATCCAGGCGTAAGAAACAACATAGCACATCATTTTTTAAAGTATACACATCTCGAGGTGATACCGGGTTGGGTATGGTTGCTTTTATTGATTATTGTCTTCATCGGAATTTTCCTAATTCTAGGTCGTAAAAAAGTGGAAGTTCTTGGGGTTCATGATCCTTCTTCCTCGGTGTCGATTGAACACGTTCCCTCAGTATTAGACAAAAAAAGAAAGCTTCCATTTTTCCGCCAACGACAACCACAGGATTATGTTCGCAAGCTGTTCTTTGACCTCCTTCTCTTTGCCGAAAAAAATAAAATGGGCAGAAGTACAAATGAAACAGTGAGGGAGTGGTTTGATCGTCTCGGGCTTCCAAAAAATGAAGATCTATTGCTTGCTTATGACCAGGTTCGTTATGGAAACGCTGTAATTTCCAAAAGGGAAAGTTTACAATACATTTCCTTTATTGACGGTCTTAAGCAAGAAATAAAAATCCGTTCGGAGAAGCTTAAAGAAAAAAACTCGGATTCAAAAGAAAAATAAAATTAATTCGATAATTTCCCCGCTTGACTTAGTTTGCAAGTGGGGAATTTTTTTTTTTTTTGAAAAATCCTTCTCATTTCACATGAAATTTCGTCTTAAATGTTACATATAACAAATTAATAAATCGGATTGTTCAAAAAATTGTTGACTGAATCGATGGGAAGGATATAATGAAATTAACAAATGTTCACACTATTCTTTACATAATTTCGTTTTTCGATGATTCATTTAACAACTCAGGACTTTTCATGAACGAAAGCGATATTTCGACCGAATTCCTGGAAACGGAAAGATCAAAAGTTTGAAAGAATGATTAAATTAGGTGAATCCATAATGGCTGAGAATAAAATTGCACGATTAGTGGAAATCGCAAAAATGTATTACGAATCTAATTTCAGTCAACAAGAAATTGCAGAAAAGTTAAAAATCTCTCGACCTACTGTTTCAAGGCTTTTATTGCAGGCAATTGAAGAAGGTGTTGTTACGATCAACATCTCAAATCCGGAAGAAGATGTACAACAGCTTTCGGATCAATTAAAAAATAAATTTGGCTTGGAAAACTGCATAGTGGCTTCAATCTCAAAGTATGAGGATGACTTGATTAAAGAGAAATTAGGCGAAGTAGCTGCGTCTTATCTTCATGGAATCGTAAAAAACGGTGATACCATTGGGATTACATGGGGAACAACTCTTTATCAGCTTGTGAAAAAAATTGAGCCAAAGAATGTTAAGGACGTAACGGTAGTTCAACTTAACGGGGGAGTAAGTTATTCAGAATCGAATACTTATGCTTCCGATATTATCAATGGTCTGGCAGATGCCTTTCATACAACCCCACACTTCTTACCAGTTCCCGCAGTGGTGGACCATGTTGTTGTGAAACAGGCAATAACTGCTGACCGTAATATTAAAAAAGTGCTGGAGCTGGGAGAAAAAGCGAACATTGCACTTTATACGGTTGGAGCTCCTGGTGAACAATCTACCTTAATGCGTGCCGGATACTTTTTGGAAAGTGATGTTGAAACGTTAACTTCCAATCATACTGTCGGAGATGTATGCTCGAGATATATCGATATTTCCGGGCGAATTAGCAACAGCCTTTTAGACAATCGCACGATTGGGATCGAGCTCTCCCATTTGAAGGAAAAGGAATATAGCATTCTGATTGCTGGGGGGAATAACAAGACAGACGGTATTTACGGTGCATTATGTGGACGTTATGCCAATGTGCTTATCACTGATCAATACACTGCCAAGTCCCTTTTAGAAATGAAAGGACGTGAAGAATAATGGAATATGAAAGACTTAAGGAAATGGTCGAAGAAACCGTAAGAAATACACTATTTCCGATAAAAAAGGTTCCCGTAGCCGCATCCAATCGACACATCCATTTATCTAGTGAACATTTAGAGAGACTTTTTGGTAGCGGTTACAAGTTGTCTAAGCTAAAAGATTTATCCCAGCCCAATCAATTCGCCGCAATGGAAACGCTTACTCTTATTGGTCCAAAAGGCAGAATCCAAAATGTGCGTGTGCTTGGCCCTGCAAGAGGCATCACACAAGTCGAAGTGTCTTTGTTTGACGGCAGAACCTTGGGGGTAAAACCGCCGATCAGGCAGTCCGGTGATATATCTGGCTCTGAATCAATTATTATTCAAGGTCCCCGCGGACAAATTCATTTAAAAGAAGGGCTCATCTGTGCCTCGCGTCATATTCATATGCACTCTAAAGATGCGGAAGCATTCGGTGTACGTGATGGTGAATATGTCGAAGTAAGAGTGGACGGGGAGCGTGGGGTCATCTTTTCAAATGTATTAATCCGAGTTTCTCCAAAGTACAAGCTTGAAATGCACATCGATATTGATGAAGCCAACGCTGCAAATCTTCAAGCGGGGCATTTGGGAGAAATAATCCGGTAGGAGGAGGCTGTGGTTTTGGACGTACTTGAACAGGTTCGAATACTCGTCCGACAGGCAGTTGAACAATACATAAAGAGTCAGTCCGAAAAAAGCATAAAACCACCGATTGCTATTCTTTTAGAATATCAATCTCTTGAACCGAAAGAAGTTTTGAAAGCGGTTTCTAATTTAGACGCTGCCTACAATGTGACACTCCTTTTAGGAAAGTCGTGGCTACCATTACCAGACGAATTAGCAGGAATGGCACATCTTAGTGTTGAGGAAATTAGCCATGAAGCATTAAATGGGCTTGTTGAGCGGGCAGCGATCCTCGTTTTCCCGACAAGTTCATTCCAACTTTTGGCGAAGCTGGCTTTAACGATAGATGATAGTCTTCCAGTACAGCTTGCAATTCAATTCCAGCTAGCAGGAAAACCGATCGTTATCGCTAATAACGAAGCCGAGCTCGATGTTTCTCAACAAATTTTTGCACCCCATACTGTTCAGGAGCGATTACAGTCTTATATTAGACAACTTCAGGCTGACCAAGTCAAATGGGTACCTTTAAGCAAATTGTCTGATACATTGGCCAACGTATATGCAGGTTATAAAAGTAAACAAACTTTCATTCTTGCTAGACATATAGAAACTGCACAACGTGCGGGACTTGAGGAAATCATTGTTCCCGAAAAGAGCAAGCTTTCACCTGGTGGCAAGGAAATGGCCAAACAACTGAACATACAAATTAAAAAAAGAGAGCCATAGAAAGAAGGGATGCCATGATCATCGCAAAAGTAGTTGGAAGTATCGTTTCAACGACCAAGGCAGAGAAACTAAGAGGAAAAAAGCTCCTCATTGTGCAGCCTCTCGATATGAAAAGTATTGAAGATGACGGGAAACCACTCGTTGCCATCGATACAGTCGGGTCGGGCGAAGGGGAAGTAGTATTGGTCGTCAGCGGAAGCTCCGCGAGACAAACCGAAATTACAAACGGCGTCCCGGTAGATGCGGCAATCATTGGAGTTGTCGATCAAATTGAAATTGAAGGTTCCTTAACTTTTAATAAAGGAGGTAGTTAAATGTGCAAATAAATGAAACCGATATCAAAAAAATGGTTGAACAAGTTTTGCAGCAGTTAGGTAATACAAACGTTGAAAAACAACCGGTCACAGCCAATGACATAAGCGTTGGCAATGGTGTTTTTTCCACAGTTGACGAAGCTGTTGACGCAGCAAATAAAGCATGGCAAACACTTCATAAACTACCATTGTCAACTAGAAAGCAAATGATCGAAAAAATGAGAGAAACAGCACGTTCGCATGCTGAGGAACTAGCACGTCTAGCAGTGCAGGAAACTGGTTTAGGCAGAGTAAATGACAAGATTGCAAAAAATCTTCTAGCAGCAAACAAAACACCTGGAGTGGAAGATTTGGTCAGCACGACTTATACAGGTGATGCCGGCCTAACACTTGTGGAATATGCACCAATTGGTGTATTTGGATCCATCACACCATCGACCAATCCGGCTGCTACAGTAATAAACAATGCAATTTCTCTTGTATCAGCAGGCAATGCGGTTGTTTTCAACCCACATCCAAGTGCAAAAACGGTCTCTATTAAAACCATTCAGCTTTTGAACGAGGCAATTATTTCTGCAGGTGGACCAGAGAATACCCTTACATCTGTAGCCAGCCCAAATATTGAAACATCAACAGAGGTTATGAAGCATCCAGGAATCAATGCACTTGTGGTCACAGGAGGCGGCATCGTCGTCCAGGCGGCAATGGCCGCTGGTAAGAAAGTGATTGCCGCAGGACCTGGAAATCCGCCAGTTGTTGTTGATGAAACTGCGGTGATTGCCAAGGCTGCCAGTGACATCGTGAAGGGCGCAAGCTTTGACAACAACATTTTATGTACCGCTGAAAAGGAAGTATTTGTTGTTTAAAAAGTTGCAAATGCTCTAAAAAACGAAATGGTGAAGTGTGGAGCGATGGAGTTAAAAGGCTTCCAGCTTGAGAAGCTACTTTCCAAAGTGCTGG
This sequence comes from Bacillota bacterium, assembly GCA_030705745.1. GTDB lineage: Bacteria > Bacillota > Bacilli > Bacillales > Cytobacillaceae > Neobacillus_A. Next base: position 8,161 of record JAUZPT010000015.1, read on the forward strand.
TCAAGAAAAACGATAAATATTATCCAAACAGAGATTTTATCGGAAAGGATGCAAAAGTCCTTTTAGAAGCAGCAGGAATACAAGCTGGTCCTGAAGTGAAATTGATCATTACTGAAACAAATGCTGATCATCCATTGGTCATGACAGAAATGTTAATGCCCATTTTACCTATAATACGAGTTCCGGATGTTGACAAAGCGATTGAATATGCAGTGAAAGCTGAAAGAGGCAATCGACACACAGCAATCATGCATTCGCAGAACATCACCAATTTAACAAAAATGGCTCAGGAAATCCAAGCAACTATTTTTGTGAAAAACGGACCGTCTGTTTCTGGTTTGGGATTTGAAAGTGAAGGCTTTACGACACTTACAATTGCAGGGCCAACGGGTGAGGGTTTAACATCTGCAAGAACATTTACACGTCAACGACGCTGTGTTTTAGTAGATGGATTTAGAATCATATAGTGTGGTGAGAGTAATTGGTAGATCCTAAAGATGAAAATCTATTAAACATGCAAGTTGCTAAGAGTAAAACAAAAGGTAAACGAAAAAAATCAGCAGATCAAAAAATAACTGGAACGATCCAAACAGGAGGAATTCAAATGAGTCAAGAAGCATTAGGAATGATTGAAACAAAAGGATTAATCGGTGCAATTGAGGCAGCAGATGCGATGGTTAAAGCAGCAAACGTTAAATTGGTTGGACGCGAATTTGTCGGCGCCGGCATAGTTACGGTAATGGTACGTGGAGATGTGGGAGCTGTTAAGGCTGCAACAGAAGCCGGAGCAGATGCAGCTGCGCGTGTTGGCAACCTTATTTCGGTTCACGTAATTCCACGTCCAAATAGCGAAGTTGATGGGATTTTACCGAAAGCGTAATAGGTAAAAGGAAATGGAAGAATCCATAAAAAATTATATAAAAAATTTAGTTAGAACTGCTATTGAACAGTCAGTTGGAACACATCCATCCATGGCAAGACGAAAAAAATATGTCATTGCGAATTGGAAGATGAACAAGAATTTAGCAGAATCAGCTGAGTTTTTTCAAAAAATCATTTGCAATGACGCAGTGTCAGTTGTGATTTGTCCTCCGACACAGCTTTTGTATCCTTCTCATCTATTTATTAAACAGCAGAGTAAAGAAATCGGTTTAGGCGCCCAAAACGTCCATTGGGCAGAAAAAGGGGCATATACCGGTGAAACCTCTGTTTCCATGCTGCAGGATGTCGGATGTGAATATGTCATCATTGGACATTCAGAGCGAAGGCAATATGCTGCTGAAGATGATGAAACAGTGTGCCGAAAGGTGAAGCAGGCGATTAAGGCGGGGCTCATTCCAATCATTTGTATTGGTGAATCATTGAAACAAAAACAACTCTCACAAACTGAACACGTTTTGTCAGCCCAACTTTCCGGAGCATTAAAGGATGTCACTTCTAGCCGCTTTATTGTTGCCTACGAACCGATTTGGGCGATAGGTACAGGACAATCTGCAACTGCGGAGCAAGCACAACAGATCCATGCATTTATCCGTTCCGTCCTTACCCAATTGCTTGGGCAAAATGCAGAGGATATTTCGATTTTATATGGTGGATCTGCAAACGAAAAAAATGTAGCAGATTTTTGCTCCATGCCTGATATTGATGGGGTCCTCGTAGGAGGAGCCAGCCTGGATCCAAGGACGTTTAATGAAATGATCCAGTTGTGTGCAAAGGAGGTTTAAAAAATGTACAAAATTGCAATCGGTAGTGACCATGGTGGATATCAATTAAAAGAATCATTAAAGTCCTATTTAACTGAGCTTGGTTATGAATACCTTGATTTTGGTTGCGGGAAAGAAGAATCGGTTGATTATCCCGATATTGCCTTCCTCGTGGGAGAATGCGTCGCCACCAACCAGGATTATGTCGGTATTATGATTGATGGAGTCGGCGTTGGAAGCGGGATGGTATTGAATAAAATACCTGGTGTTCGAGGAGCTGTTTGTTGGGACTTGTCATCAGTAATAAACAGTCGTGAGCACAATAACGCCAACGTGCTGTCCATTGGTGGCCAATTTATCGGCGATGGACTTGCAAAGCAGCTTGTAAAAACATGGCTTAAAACGGACTTTGCTGGTGGACGCCACGATCGCCGCGTTACAAAGATCATGGAGATCGAAAGCCGATTTATCAAACGCTGAAAGCAGGTTTAATCGATGTTTGTCGCCAAAGTAATCGGAAATATGGTCTGTTCGCATAAAGATGAAAATTTAAAAGGTTTAAAGCTATTGATTGTTCAGCCCTTGGATGAACAATTGATAGAAAAGGGAAAACCGATCGTAGCGATCGATACGATTGGACAATCAGGTAATGGAGATATCGTTTATTTAGCGAAAAGTAGAGAATCCTCTTTGCCGTTAAATAAAGATCTCGTACCCTCAGATGCAGGAATCTTAGGAATTATCGACTATTATAATGTAAATCGAATGGAGGAATAATAATGAATAACGCATTAGGAATGATCGAAACAAAAGGTTTAGTAGGTGCAATTGAAGCTGCAGACGCGATGATGAAGGCTGCAAATGTTGAATTGGTCGGAAAAGTAAATGTTGGTGGCGGATTAATCACGGTAATGGTTCGAGGCGATGTAGGTGCAGTTAAAGCAGCAACAGAAGCTGGAGCAGATGCCGCTGGACGTGTTGGAGAATTGCTGTCTGTCCATGTTATTCCAAGACCACATCAGGATATCGAAAGAATTCTTCCTTCTGCTCAATGAAGCTAGCAAAAGTCATTGGAAATGTCGTATCAACGATAAAAACACCAAGTCATCAAAATAAAAAGCTTATGGTTGTCATTCCCGTGGATGCGTCAGGAAATAAAATTGCTGATGCTATGGTCGCAATTGACCATTACCAGGCGGGAATCGGTGACTATGTACTGATTTTAGAAGAAGGTGGATCGGCAAGGGACATCATTGGAGACCCCCATGGGGCCTTTGATGCTGTCATTGCCGGTATCGTTGATCGATTATAATAATTCGAGGTGAACGTTATGAATATGGAAGCTTTGGTTGAACAAATTACAAATCAAATCATGCAGCAATTGACAAATAAAGAAGAATTAAAAGAGATGAAGCCTACAGCTTCTTCATCCAATGCTTCTGGCCAAGCAGGATCATCATCTTCTATCATCACCGGGCCAGCTATTGCTCGAATGATCGACCATACTTTGCTTAAGCCTGAAAGCACAAAGGAACAAATTGTTAAGCTTTGTGAAGAAGCAAAAGAATATAATTTTGCAACTGTATGTGTAAATCCTTATTGGGTTCAAACAGCTGCAAAAGAATTAAAGGGTTCATCAGTCGGCATCACTACGGTCGTTGGTTTCCCATTGGGCGCCACGAGCACGTTTGTGAAAATAGCTGAAACAAGAGATGCGCTCGCCAACGGTGCGACCGAAATCGACATGGTAATGAACATTGGTGCGCTAAAATCAGGAGACTTTGAAACGGTTAAAAAGGATATCGAAGGTGTTGTTTTAGCTGCCAAGGGGCATGCTCCTGTTAAAGTCATTATTGAAACCGGCCTGCTTGAAATCGAAGAAAAGAAAAAAGCTTGTATTCTCGCGAAAATGGCTGGTGCCGATTTTGTTAAAACTTCTACTGGATTCGGCCCTGGCTGTGCGACAGCAGAAGATATTAAACTAATGCGCGAAGCAGTCGGACCTGATTTAGGTGTAAAAGCATCAGCTTGTGTAAGGGATCTGGATACTGCAAGGAAACTGGTTCAGGCTGGAGCAACAAGAATCGGCGCAAGTTCGGGCATCGCTATTGTTACAGGTGGTAAAGGTACGGGGTATTAAGCGAAATACCGTTTCACACGCCATAAAGTACAACCTGATACAATTTGCATTTCAAAAAGTAAACCACATCAATTGCGATAAGGGGTGTAAACGATGAATAATATCGGAAATCAACTCAAACAGGCACGGCTAATGCGTAAAATCGATCAAGATAAGCTTGCTTTATTGGCAGGTCTAAGTGTAGAAACGATTGCAGCAATTGAAGATGGTGCATTCGATGTACCGGTATCTATTTTAGGCAAACTCTCTGATATTTTAAGATGGTCATTCGCTATAGGAGATATGTCTATCTAACATTCTAAGCAAAACTCCCAATTTACGGGAGTTTTTTTTGTTGAAGTAATTGGAATGCCTCTTCTTAACATGATATAGTATTTTCATCATAAAGAAGTTCAATCCTCAGAGCTTGAGCTCTCTTTTTTTAAAAAGGAAGAGACAGATGACAACTACAGTAACCTATATAAAAGAATGGCAGCAGGCTCTTCAAAATGAAATCTCGCATTTGAAAAAGTATGGAAGTAACAAATTTTTAGTAACAAATGGACGTTTTCTTTCAAACGATGGTTCTTTTACATACTATTTTGATACCTCCGTTTCATTACGAGTTCCTGTAGGTTCTTCCATCAGACTCGAATGGGGTGGAATGAAGCAGGGTGGCCGTGTGCTTTCATCTGAAGGTAAAGGCGTTATCCTCGCAATGGAACAATCTTTAGGAGATTTAATCCATGAAGCTTTTTTAATTCACGACCCGTGGGAGCTCCTGGAGCAACTCATTCAACGCTTTGATGACATCAAAAAACACAAACAGAAGCGGTTAAGAGTAAAAAAATTAATGGATCCCTCTATGCCTGCAAAACATCCTATTGAGAAAATCAAAAGTCCGATACATGAGCTAGTTTTAAGATCAAAATACAACCCTGTTACATTTGTTTGGGGACCTCCCGGTACAGGTAAAACATTTACACTTGCCCATGTAGCAGCGAATAAATATTTTCAGGAAAAGCGGGTACTAATTTTATCTCATAGTAATCAAGCGGTCGATGTGTTGGTAAACGAAATTTCTACATTTGTCAAAAAACAAAATCGCTTCCATGAAGGAGATGTGCTTCGTTATGGAACCAATACTAGTGAATCCCTGGTACTTGAAGAAGCGATAACTACCACTCAGCTAATTCAACAACAAGATCCGCAGCTTGCCGAGAGCAAAAATATTCTAATAGAAGAGAGACGAAAACTTAAGCAAGATTTAACGAAGTCTTTTAGCAAAAGAGATTCAGACGATTTATTAGAGCTTGAGACTAAGATTGCTCGAGTGCTGGAAAAGATTCGCCAGAAGGAAATACAATTTGTTAAAGATGCTAGTATAATCGGGACAACACTAGCAAAATCAGCGAGCGACCCGGCTATCTATGAAAAGGATTTTGACATCGTCATCCTTGATGAGGCAAGCATGGCCTACGTTCCCCAGGCCGCATTTGCATCGACGCTTGGAAAACGAGTCATTATTTGTGGTGATTTTAAACAATTGCCTCCAATTGCTTCTGCACGCGACGCCTTAGTCACAAAGTGGCTAAAAGAAGATATTTTTCACCGTGCGGGAGTTGTGGAGTGGGTTAAAAACGGCACGCTGCATCCTCATTTATTTTTATTAAAAGAACAGCGTAGAATGCACCCTGATATCTCCGCTTTCACCAATCATTACATTTATCAGTCACTTGTAGGTGATCATGAAAGTGTTCTTAAAAGTAGAAATAAAATTGTCGAGAAGGCACCTTTTCCAAATCAAGCATCCGTTTTTCTGGATACGAGTTTCACGGGGGCGCATTGTATAAATGAACGGACATCTAAGTCAAGAATGAATCCATGGCAGCTTTTATTGTGCTTTCAACTAATTCATGAATCATACCTAGGTGGTGCACGGTCGATTGGCTACGTCACACCATACCGTGCACAGGCAAATTTAATGGAGGTACTGTTGGAGGATTTATATGAAAAAGAACGGTTATCCGCGGATATTATTGCTGCGACAGTTCACAGATTCCAAGGAAGCGAACGGGATGTCATGATTTTTGATACTGTCGACAGTGAGCCCCAGGACCGTTCCGGTATGCTACTTATAGGCAAGGACAGTGAGAGGCTGATAAATGTTGCTATAACAAGAACAAAAGGAAAGTTCATTCACGTTAGTGATCAATCCTTTATCCGGAAGCATGTCTATAATGGTAAAACACTCAAACAGCTTGTACAGCATCAGGAGCAGAATAAACAAAGCATAAAGCCCAAGGACATTGGAAAATGGATAAAGAATCAACACCCGAGATTACATTGGATGCATGCGCTAAAGCTTGAAAAAGTCTTTCAAGATATTAAATTAGCTCTTTCATCCATCGTTATCTCTTTACCTGATCAAACAGTGCTTTCAGAACAATGGAAGGAACAGCTTTCAAAAAGGAATAAAAGGGTAAAACTTACATTGATGTCAGGAAAACCATGGGCCGAGCTTCAACCGGATCATGTGATGAATGAAAGCGTACCATTTCCATTCGTTATCATCGATGAACGCCTTTTCTGGTTTGGTTTGCCCTTAGAGGGTGCAGTAGGAGTACATCCGCCTTTTATCGCAGCGAGACTGGAATCAGAAAAGGTTATCGAACATTTTCTCGGACAGTTTCAGATTGGTGAATAATTCAAGGCTATAATCGTGGAACAAGAGGAAATCTTACTTAAACATTTGGCGTTGTTAAATGACACGGTTGATTTTAACTACACTATGATGAGCTAAAATCCGCGGAAAGGGAGCGGATTTTAGTGAATATCAACTATACTGGTGAACATAGACAAACATTTAAATAGTTAGATTAATGGATCAAACTCTCCTTCAGTTTGACTATTTAGTCTAATTTTTATATTATTAGATTAATTAGTCTAACTTAGCGAGTGAAAGGAGTTTAAAATGAATGAACCAATATCGATATTTATACTAGATGTTAGTAATTCGTCGCTCGAGAAAAAGGGTGAGGAACTCACCTTATATTTGGACGAGCTAGTTAACTGGATTGAAATTTGGACAGAAGATATCGGGCCTATAAAAATAAAACATCGTGCAGGCGATGAAATTATCTTTGTTGGTCATGGCTATTCAACGGCTTATACACTTGCTTTTTTTGTAAGCAGAGTATGGAAGTATAAAGAACACAAGCCCTATTTTGGTTTGTCTTTCGGAGATATTGATAAAAGTTTGGCGGAAATTGATATTGAAAAGTGGATTCATCCTTTGATAAAGCAAGCCAGATATGCGAACGATTCACTAAAACAAGAGCAAAGCAGACCGCAGTTTAGGTTTGAGCTTGATCAGTTCTATTCCAATGAAAAAAACATTACATCATACAATCAGTTTCGGGCTGAATTTGAAACTTTAATAAATACCCTTTTGCATTTACAACAGCAATATATACGAAAACAAACTGAGATTCAAGAACAGGTTTGCTCTCTCTATTTAATATTACAACAACAAAAGGCCATCGGGGAACTCCTTGGCAGAACGGCACCAACGATTTCAAGCCATTTCAAAAAAGGATTTAGTGAAGAAATTTTAATGTCATTTAAGGAAATTGTTTCTATCTTAATTTCGCTGGAAAAAAAGTCTTATCTTAAAAGTGGGATCGATCCTAGTGAAACAAATAAAACCCTTACACATTTGATAAGAAATCATCTCAAAGCAAATATTAAATCGATGTTTGATTTATAGCTCGAAGGAAGTGAAGTCATGCTTATATTAAGCCTAATTTTAGCTCACCTAATCGCTGATTTTTACATGCAAACAGATAAAATGGTGAAGGACAAACGTAAAAACATGATTAAGCATATACTTCACCATTTACTCATGACTTTTGCGGTTCTTACAGCGTTTTACGTTGCAGATTCGTTTAAAGACTCTATCATAGAGAAGCTTTTAAAACCGCTTTTTTTCATTGTTTTAACTCATTATTTAATTGATTTATTTAAAATTATGATAGTAGATTCATTAAAACTAAAAAATGAAGAGAATCTAAAAAGACTGTTTTTTTTCACAATAGATCAACTGCTTCATCTTGGAATGATTCTTCTCGCATGTCAGTTGTTTTTTGAAATAGATATTTTGAGATTAGGACAGCAAATACTTTCCCATCATCATGGTAACATTAGCTCTTTCAACGCCTTATTATTTATCATGATCATATTTATTTTAGCAACAAGCGTAAGCGGCCATATAATTAGGATTCTAGTTGGATCCCTGCCAAATCAACTTTTAACTTTTGAAGGGAAATATGGATTTAAGAATCAGCGAATCATTAAAAATGATACAAATAATAACGTAGGTGAAAAAGGTTTGACTGAGGAATACAATTATACAATTTTCAGCAAACATGATCTTTCACGAGGAAAATTAATTGGCTATATTGAGAGATTGCTAGTGATATTATTAACATTTAACAGTGCCTATCCTGCCATAGGGTTTATTGTGGCCGCCAAGTCGATCGCGAGATTTAAACAAATGGATGACCGCGATTGGGCAGAATATTTTCTATTGGGTACGTTAACCTCGATGTTTATCGGCATTTCCCTTGGAATTTTATTGAAGGAAGTATTAACATAGTACATATGGAAATCAAAGAGTTTGACATTTACTTATGATTTCTCTGTTTTTTCATTTTTTCCATTTCCTCCGTAACAATGAAAGCTAAATCATCATTGCCAAAAAGTGATAATATTCCTAGAAGAGCTTGGTCGGGAACTTCTCCTGCTTCTTCCTTTGAAACGGTTAAGTCGATTCCGTCCCTTAACGCTTGGTTCGCAGCCTGGTTTGGATAAGCACGCAAATAAACTTCTTCCGGATCAAGATCATGGTTAACGCACCATTGTGCAAATACGAGGATCATCATATTTTCTTCACTTTGATAATTTTGAATAATTTGTTCTTGCAGATCTTTTTGATTCATGTAATTACTCCTCAAAGTCATTTGCCTTTATTATAATAGAATTATTCAGCGTTTACACTTTTTACAAATATTAAAGGCTTTAATTTGCTTTTTGATGGGATTTTATGAGTAAATTCATAATGAGACATATTAATGGAACTTGAAAGGAGATATTAACATGGAAAAGATTGAAGTTGGAGAGGTTTTTACTATTAGTGATGCCGAAAATGAAGAGCAAGAAGTTGAAGTACTTGGCACAATAACAATTGAGGGTACAGATTATGTAGCTGTAGGCTTTGTTGAGGACCTTCAGGAGGAAACAGAAGATGACATTGATATTTTCTTTTTAAAGGTTGATCAAGACGGTGAGTTGGAAGCGATAGAGAGCGATGAAGAATTTGAGAAGGTTTCTGTTGCGTTCGAGGAACTATTAGAGTCGGAAGAATAAAAGCTCGAAACGGTAAATGGGGAAGTGAATCATATGAGATGGATATTTCCGTTACTTTCATTTATTGGAGGCATCGCCATCGCATTTCAAGCACAAATCAATGGAACGCTAGGGAGAAGGGCTGGTGCACTTGAAGGTGCATTTATCTCGTTTGCCATAGGAGCACTCGCATTGCTCTTTATGGTCCTGTTTTTTGGAAAAGGAAATTTGGGGTCAATCTTTACCGTTCCAAAATGGCAACTTTTGGGCGGGTTGCTCGGTGCTTTTTACGTTAGTGTCATGGTCCTTGTTGTACCTAAAATTGGAGTGGCGCCGACTCTTGTCGCTGTTATTGCTGGTCAACTGATTTTAGGAGCAATAATCGATCACTTTGGATTATTTGGAGGACAGCGGTTCCCATTAGATACGAAAAAGATGATTGCTATTGGACTATTGTTCTGCTCCTTATTTTTATTTAATCAAAAGTGACCTTCCATATAATTTTTAAATAAAGCGCATGCCACTTCAATTCGGCAAGCGTTTTTTTGTTTTTTTAAAAGGAAACTATTTTAAAATTGTCGAGAATTTCTACTTCTAATACTTAGCAATGTCGGATTATAAATTGAACTTAAAGGAAGTAAATATAGCGTTATAAGGAATATTTTTATAAATTAGGGAGTAATTTGTCATATTTTTCATTGTAGAAAGAAAATAATTTCACCATAAACTTACAAAATTTTCAATACGACTATGATAAATTAATTAAAGATTCAGAAAAATACTTACATAGGAAAACGATACCAAAAAATGTACTTATTACGAAAGGGAGGGGAAAAAGATAATCTGTAATTGTCATAAATCTATTTTTGTCACGTAAACTATTATCTCTCATTAAGCAAAATTTATTATTTCGTAGGAGGATTATGATGGCGGACAATGTGAAAATTGGATTAATACAAGCGACACATGATGTGGATGGGAATGAACCTGTTTCGGTGCACAAAGAAAAGGCGATTGAAAAACATATCAAACTTGTAAGAGATGCCGCAGCAAAAGGGGCGCAAATTATTTGTCTGCAAGAAATTTTCTATGGTCCCTATTTTTGCTCTGAACAAAATACGAAATGGTATGATTCTGCAGAAGAAATTCCAAATGGACCTACGACAAAGCTATTTCAAGAGTTAGCGAAGGAACTAGAAGTGGTGATTGTTCTGCCAATCTATGAAAGAGAGGGAATTGCCACTTATTATAATACAGCGGCTGTGATTGATGCGGATGGATCTTATCTAGGAAAATACCGGAAACAGCATATTCCTCATGTCGGAGTAGGCAATGATGGATACGGTTTTTGGGAGAAGTTTTATTTTAAACCAGGAAACCTTGGCTATCCCGTGTTTGACACTGCCTATGCAAAAGTAGGGGTTTACATTTGCTATGACCGACATTTCCCTGAAGGCGCAAGGCTGCTTGGCTTAAATGGAGCAGAAATAGTGTTTAACCCTTCTGCAACCGTTGCAGGTTTATCGGAGTATTTATGGAAACTTGAGCAGCCTGCCCATGCTGTAGCAAATGGATATTACTTAGGTGCCATTAACCGAGTTGGATATGAAGCTCCATGGAAAATGGGAGAATTTTATGGACAATCCTACCTAGTCGACCCATTAGGAAACTTTGTGGCATCAGCTAGCAGAGACAAAGACGAAATAATCATTGGAGAAATGGATAAGAAAATGATTCGTAAAGTTCGTGATACATGGCAATTTTATCGCGACCGCCGCCCAGAAACGTATGGTGAAATGACAGCATTACTCCCTTGATAGAACGCAATTCCCGGCTTATAACGCGATATGAAGATGTGTGACCGGGTTCTATATCTTTACGAACGAAGCATGGGGAGGGGTCTTTACTTGGCAAAAACAAAAATCAGCCGAATCTCGAATACTGAATTAGAAAAAAACTTTCAGGAAGTAGAGCTGGGTCTAACAAATCAGGAAGCTTTTGAAGAA
>JAUZPT010000150.1 GCA_030705745.1 Bacillota bacterium
CTTCTTAAGAAGGCGCTTTTATATCACAATTTTATTCTATGAAAATATACAACGATTTAGCTGGAGCTCTGGTCATTACGCTTTTGATTGTTAACGTTGTTGCAACCAGCATGATTTAAACTGCTATTGTTCTTTTTAAAATTGAATTCAAATCCTATCGATAACGGAAGGAGTTTTTATATTGAAACGCATGAATGGCATGCTTTTGGCTAGTACCATTCCTTTTTTTCTCCTCGTTACTCTATTTTTGTTTATCCCATTATGCTTCATGTTTTACGGAAGCTTTCAGGGTGATGGAGGCACGGGATTTACCTTAAACCAGTACACAGAAATTTTTAAAAGTGCCTATTATCATCAAGCATTTGAAAATAGCATTCTTATCTCTTTGCTTTCTAGCTTTATCGGGATTGGACTAGCTGTATTTGCCGCATATTCCATAACCCTTTTGTCAAAAAAAATTCAGGACCGTGTATTAATGTTTGCAAACTTAACGTCCAATTTCGCGGGAATACCGCTTGCTTTCGCTTTTATCGTTTTGCTTGGGAATAGCGGCTTGTTTACATTGTTATTCCGCCATTTCGGATGGAACATGCTTAGTTCGTTTAATATATATTCCTGGTCGGGATTGGTCCTTATTTATATTTATTTTCAATTGCCACTTGCAGTAATGCTCCTTTATCCTGTGTATCAGGGAATTCAGGCGCAGTGGAAGGAAGCGGCGTATTTATTGGGTGCCAATCCACTTCAATTCTGGCTGCGCATAGGCATGCCTGTTATTTTGCCAAGTGTTGCCGGGACATTTAGCATTCTGTTCGCTAATGCCATGGGTGCTTATGCGTCTGCTTATGCATTGACAGGTAGTACTTATAATCTCGTGACAATTCGAATCGGAGCGTTAACGACAGGCGATATCTTCGCGAAGCCGGAACTTGGCAGTGCGATTGCCGTGTTACTGGGATTAACGCTCATCCTGGCGATGCTCATAAATGAATGGTTAACACGTAAGGTTCGGAGGGATTTATCGTGAAACGTCCTTTTTATCATTATGTAACGATTGGTATCGTATTGTTGTATTTGTTCGTCCCGCTTTTAGGAACGTTCACGTATTCTCTGTCGACCCAGTGGCATAAAACGATTTTTCCAGAAGGATACACGCTCCATTGGTATACGGATTTATTTAAGGATGGACTGTTCATCAAAGCATTGGGGAGGTCGCTTGTACTTTCTTTTAGTGCAACCGCACTTTCTTTACTCATCATGGTTCCAGCCATTTTCTCGATTGTTGTGTATGCGCCAAAGCTTGAAAAATTAATTCAATCGCTAATTGTTATGACGTATGCAATGCCTGGGGTCATCATTGCCGTTGGCCTAATCCGGGCCTACTCGACCAGTGGTGTGTCGATGGTTCTCGTTACGATCGGTGCTTATTTTGTTGCGATTCTCCCCTATATGTATCAGGGGACACGCAATAGTCTTAGGAATATCCATGCGGAAACGCTCATGGAGGCAGCTGAAATATTAGGCGCCAGCCAATTCTCGGCATTTCGGAAGGTAATTTTGCCAAACATCATGTCGGGAATTCTTGTTTCGTCCTTGCTGTCGTTTTCAATTTTATTTGGCGAATTTGTTTTGGTAAACCTTTTAGTTGGAGGAAGCTATGAAACGGTTCAGGTGTATTTATATAAAAAATTAAACGAAAGCGGTCATATAGCGAGTGCGATCGTTGTGTGTTATTTCTTCCTGATCTGCATTCTCTCTGCCGTAATGATAAAAATGACCAGTCAGAAAAAGGAGGCAGCATGATATGAGTTACGTATCGATCGAACAAATCGCAAAATCCTTTACAGGCCAAACGGTACTCCACGACTTGAATCTTTCCTTTGAAAAAGGTGAATTTGTCACGTTGCTTGGTCCGAGCGGCTGTGGGAAAAGCACGTTGTTACGTATTTTGGCAGGGCTTCTCCAACCAGAGCAGGGCAGGATAAAAATTGACGGAAAAGAAGTGACGAATGTTAAGGCGAAGGATCGCCAAATTGGAATGGTATTTCAATCGTACGCACTTTTTCCGAATATGAACGTCTTTGAAAATATTGCTTTCGGCTTAAAAATGAAAAAGCTGGACAAATCAACGATTCAGCAAAAGGTCGAACGAATGGTGAATCTCGTGGGATTAAACGGGAAAGAAACAGCTTATCCTCGCGATTTGTCGGGTGGACAGCAGCAGCGCGTGGCGTTGGCTCGTTCACTAGTGACGGAGCCCAAGGTTTTGTTGCTCGATGAACCACTTAGCGCTCTCGATGCTCAAATCCGCAAAAATTTGCAAAAGCAGCTTCGTTCGATACAAAGGGAATTGAATATGACAACGGTTCTTGTCACGCATGACCAGGAAGAAGCTATGGCGGTCAGTGACCGGATTTATATTTTAAATGAAGGCCGCATCGCTCAAAGTGGAACGCCGCATGAAATTTATACGAAGCCGGCGAACGAGTTCGTTGCCCGTTTCATTGGAAACTACAATGTTTTTTCAAAAAATGAGTTGTCGTTATTGTTTGGCAGCAGCACTGAACTTACACATGATTTATATGCCGTCCGCCCAGAAGCATTAAGTGCGGAAAAAAAAGCTGGGGGATATGAGCTTACAGGTAAAATCGAAAAAGTGATGATGCTCGGAAATGTGACCCGTTATGAAATGATTTCAGGCGGTGTGCTTGTGACGTCGGAACATCTGCATAAAACACAGGATGAAGTGCAGGAAGGAGAAGTAAGAACTCTGTACCTACAGCATAGGGATGTGATTCCTCTATCATGAACTTGCTAACCACCGAGCGCCATGATTACATTTTGGAACAACTCAAGAAAGAAAGGAAGATTTTAGTCGCCTTACTTGCGAAAGACTTGGGCGTAACTCCGGAGACAATCAGGCGTGACTTGGATGCGCTTGAAAAAGAGAAAAAGCTTCAGCGGGTGCACGGTGGTGCGGTTGAATTCCAACAAACAAATGGAGAGCCCCATTTTTCAAAAAAAATGAATGTCAAAACGGCGGAAAAAGAGGCTATTGGCAGGAACGCGGCCGTGTTTATCCAAGATGGTGATACGGTGATGATGGATGTCGGGACGACGACGATTCATCTGGCAGAGGCGATTTCAGGCGTGAGCGGTGTGACGATCGTGACCAATTCACTGGCAGCTGCCGAAATTTTGAATCGGCGTTTAGAAAATAAAGAATTTGAAGGCAAGGTAATTGTTCTTGGCGGTGTGACCAATCCGGAGCAAAAGTCGATTGTTGGCTCGCTGACGTGCAAAATGCTCGAGGCATTCCGTTTTGACAAAGTTTTTTTATCTTGCGGTGGATTAACTATTCATGGTGTGAGCGATTACGATTTTGAAGAATGCATCGTTTCTGCAGGGATGGTGGACCGGGGGAATCAAGTGTATTTGCTTGCGGATTCTTCGAAAATCAATCACCACGCATTCTATCAAATTACTTCATGGGCAGCGATTGATTACGTGATATGTGATCACGATATGCCTAATAGTTGGAGAGAAGAACAATTGGACATGATGTTGCAGTGGATTACAGCAAAAGGCGGGGAGCAGCATGAGAGTTGATTATCATTTGCATCTGGAGGAAGGTCCGTATTCTATGCGCTGGCTCGATCGGACGAATCAGGCGCTTGAACATTTTGAACACTTAGATTCAGCAATATGCTGGACAAAATACGTTAAGAAACTTAACATTGGATATGTACTTTTCCAACGAAAAAAATTCAAGCGAATCTGTAAATTCAATAAAACGCTCATTTTTTTTAGATGCAGGGACAAAAACACTTTAAGTATCCATTCCTGTTAATGAAAACAATACTGTTAAAATAAATAATTCAATCTAAAAGGGACTAACCTTGGCGTTAGTCCCTTTTTAATAAGGTGATAATATGAAGAAAATGATTCTGCAGTTGGTCGCAGTATTAGGTGTTGGGGCTATACTTGTAATATTTTTTCACACAAGACATCTTCCGAAAGAGCATACTCAAAAAGATGCATTTTCTCCAAATCAAAGAAGGAAAGTCCCAGAAAACGGCTTGACCCTGATGACCGATAAAGCTTCCTATTCTCCGGATGAGAACATTAAGCTGACAGGTTTGTTCAGGGATCGACAGTATTCAGGTGATCTTAAAATACAATCTTTTCATTTGCAGCGTAAACTAAAGGAAGGAACTGTTCACGCAAAAAACGGTCGTTTCTTTACAAATATTAAACTGCCAGATCAAGACTTTCAGGGGTATTTAATTAAAGTAAATACACTTTCAACTCCTTCAATCACTTCAACGATTGGAGTGGATATTTCGAGTGATTGGTCGAAGTTTCCACGGTATGGATTTTTGTCGGAGTTTGGAGACAAACCAGAAGAAGAGATTCAAACTAATTTAGCTGAGCTGAACCGTTTTCATCTAAATGGTTTGCAATTTTATGATTACCATTATAAACATCATCAGCCGCTAAAAATGAATGGGGATGTGCCAGCTGACCATTGGCAAAACATCGCAAACAGGCAAATTTCCTTGAACACCATTGAACGCTATATAAACGGCGCTCATCATTTGAACATGAAAGCAATGGGGTATAATTTGCTGTATGGCACGTTTGAAAATGCGGTTCAGGATGGTGTGAATCCCGATTGGTACTTATACCGTGATAAGTTTAGAAAGACAAATGATTTCTATCCGCTTCCCGACACGTGGAAAAGTAATATCTTACTGACAAATCCAAATCATCCAGGGTGGCAGCAGTTTATCATCAATCAGCAGAAAAATGTGTATAAGCATTTGAATTTTGACGGATGGCATATTGACCAGCTGGGAGATCGCGGTGAAGTATTTAATGAACATGGAGAACCCATTCTGCTCGACCAAGCTTTCGGGCCATTTTTACAAAATATTAAATACCAAACCCAATCCAAACGAATTGTGATGAATGCGGTAAATCAATACGGCCAAACAGAAATCGCAAAGAGCCCCGTCGATTTTTTATATACGGAGGTATGGAATCCTAATAAATATTTTGGAGATCTTAAAAAAATTATCGATGAAAATGGTATCGCATCGAATCAAACAAAAAATACAGTGCTTGCTGCATATATGGACTATAACCACTCAAATTCAAAAGGTGAATTTAATGAGGCGGGAATCCTATTGAGTGACAGTGTGATTTTTGCAGCCGGCGGCTCTCATATAGAGCTTGGGGAGCATATGCTTTCTCAAGAATATTTTCCTCATGATCAGTTAACAATGAGCGAATCCTTGCGAAATCAATTAATTTCATATTATGACTTTCTTGTTGCATATCAAAATTTGCTTAGAGATGACCTTACAGAGATCAATGTCCCAATTCAGACTTCTTCGGGTGTTTCCTTGTCATCAAATGCTGAACAGGGCAAGATATGGACTTTTTCAAAGCAAAAGGAAAATTGCAAAATCCTTCATTTCCTTAACTTTACAAATGCCAATTCCATGGAGTGGCGAGATACAGATGGCACACAGGTGAGACCGGGAAAAAAAGAAAATATTCAAATCATCGTGAAGGATAATTCAATTCCGCGGAAAATTTGGATGGCATCTCCTAATCAATCTGGAGGTCTACCAAAAGAATTATCTTTTTCACATAAAAATGGTGAAATATCGTTTACGCTTCCGTCCATTGAATACTGGGACATGGTCGTTATGGAGTACTAGGTGTGAAATTATTTAAAAAGAAAAAGGGTGCCCAAATGGACACCCTTTTTTGTGTGAATTAAACGTTAATCATTGTCAGCTGGGCTTGGAGCGCTGCTTTCAGGCTGTTTCGCCACTTCATCTGGACTTAAGGCTTTTTTATCTCCAGGATATGGTTTGTCAAATCCTTTTGTTGCGTACCAAACTGAATGATTCAGCATGTTTGCATTGACATCATCTGGTGATGCCTTCTTCCCGGTAAAAAGAGCCTTATTCTTATTGGACCATTCTGTCCACTGTGTAGAAAGATCCTTCGTCTGCGGAGTTACATGAGATGTGCTGGCAAGTGCAGCACTATTTGCAGTCGGCTGACCGTTTAAAGTATCAAGCGGGATTTGGTTTGGTATCACGTTATAAGGCGTAAAGTCCGGCTTGTTTGTAAAGATCTCACTCATCGGCTCTGCAGCTGCATCGTTCTGGTTCATTGCAGGAAGCCCAAGAATCTGCTCTATACTCCGAACCATGTTAATGACAGTCCAGTAGTGGCTATCAGTAGTTCCTTTTTTCACCCATGGACTAATTACAAATGCTGGCTCTCGATGGCCGTCTACGTGGTCTAATCCGTTTTGTGCATCGTCTTCCGTAACGAAGATAGCAGTGTCTTTCCAGTACGGACTGTGTGAAATTAGATCTACAATTTTACCAACAGCCAAGTCATTGTCTGCGACCATTGCCTGCGGTATAGGAGATCCTGAAGCGTTACCGGCGGTATGGTCGTCAATAACCCACATCGTATTCAATTGTGGTAAATCATGATTCTTTACATGTTTATCAAACTGTTGCTTGAAAATTTCATACCGGTACTGATCGGGTATATTTGTGTCAAACGTTGGGTACGGTTTATACGTAATCGGCGCAAGCGATGGAATATCATATGTTGCTTGATAGTCTCCAACTGGAACATGAAGCTCACCTTGCTGTTGTCCCGATAGTTTTAAGTAATCGTTATACCAATCTGTCCATGTGCCGAATTTTTCTGGACCGGTAAAACCAGTTGTATCTTCTCCGAAGTTTTCCACGGATACCTTATGCTTTAAAGCCTGATCCCAAAGATGGCCAGTAGAGGCATACGCCATTGGATCTCCGGCACCACCCGGATAGCTTCGGACGTTAGCGGTATCTGTTTCTTTATCTTCATAGTCTGAATTTGTTCCCTGCATTACCCATTGATGTCCGCTTGCTGACTGGATGCCTGAAACATAGAAATTATCCAATAACGGGTAGGTATTGGCAAGCTCGTGCAAGTTTGGAGTCACTTTTTTATTGAACTGTGTTAAAGCCGGTTCTCCATTTCCCTTGCCAAGGTCACCGAGTACTTGATCATAGGTACGGTTTTCTTTAATGATATAGAACACGTGCTTAATTTTTGATGGCTCACCTACTCGTTCAGGCATTGCAACAGGCTTCTTATGGTGACGAGGCTC
>JAUZPT010000151.1 GCA_030705745.1 Bacillota bacterium
CAATGGACAGAGATTGTCGAGTAATTCATACATTGTTTGTAATGGGCCAGTTATCACAGTTGATGGCTATCAACATCCAGCTCCATTTGTCATTTCTGCGATTGGCGATCCTGATGTACTATCGGCAGCATTAAATATTACGGGCGGAGTTAAAGATCAGCTTGTTAATGATAATATTGTGTTTACGCTTGAAAAAAAAGACGAAATCGTCTTTGAACCAATTTTAGGTAATTCGTAATAAAGGATTTTGCTGTCCACAAAAAGAAAAAGGTAAAAAGGTTAGGTGAGTCAGGTGGACAAGGCAAGAACGAGAAGCTTTACAATCGTGGCTGCCATTATTGGGTTTATGATTGCCATTCAATTCCAGACAGTCAAAAAGCCAGTTGTAAGAGATACAAGGGATATTTGGCAACTTCGGGAAGATTTACTGAAGGAAAAAGAATTGGAGTCCAATCTTTTGCGTGAAATTCGGTCCAACGAAGAAAAACTGTCCGCTTACGATTCAAAGAGGAAGCTTAGTAAAGAAGAAACTTTAAAAGAAACACTGAATTAGTTGAAAGTTGAAGCAGGCCTTACCGAAATTTCAGGTCCAGGCATTATTTTGAAAATCGAACCTGTTTATGAGGCCATGAAACCAGGAGAAACCGTTTCAACTGTTGCACCTGAGCTTTTAAAAAGGCTCTTGAACGAATTGAATATGTATGAAGCAAAATATGTTTCTATCGATGGTCAGAGAATCATCAATACTACCGTGATTCGAGATATTAACAAGGACACGAAAATTGATGGTCATACTGTAAGTACGCTCCCTGTAGAGGTAAGAGTTGTTGTAGATAATATGAATACCGCCCAAAAATTGTATAATAGGATGCAGGTTTCCAAATCGGTCGAAGAGTTTTTCATTGACAATTTAAGATTGACAGTTTCGCAACCGAAGGCTGTCATTCAGATCCCAGCATATGAGAATCCCATACATATAAGAGATATGGTACCAGTCGACACTGAAAAAGGAGGCAATTCTTGATGTGGCTTCCATTTTTAGGGCTAATTATCGGAGTGTTTCTGGGCTTTCTTACAGATATACGAATTCCTGAGGAATATGCCAATTATCTTTCGATCGCAGTATTGGCAGCTTTCGATACATTATTCGGTGGAATAAGAGCCCATTTGCAAAACATATATGATGAGAAGGTATTTGTTTCAGGTTTTTTCTTTAATATCCTTTTAGCTGCAAGTTTAGCTTTTCTAGGTGTTCATCTTGGTGTAGACTTATATTTAGCAGCAGTATTTGCGTTTGGTGTCCGATTATTCCAAAATATTGCGGTTATCCGAAGAATATTATTGACAAAATGGTCCACGACCAAACAAAAATTAGAAAAAAAGTGAATTTTTTAAAGGGAATACTGTAGTTGTGACGAATAATTTTATTTAAGATATCACAAAGCGTCAATAAAATGTAGAAATTAAATGCTTGGCTAATTATTAGATGCTAAAGGAGGTGCCAGTGAATGAACAGCAATGAAATATATGTAAGTCTTGACATCGGTACATCCAGTGTAAAAGTTATCATTGGGGAAATGGTCAACGACTCACTAAACATAATTGGTGTTGGCAATGTCCATTCCGAGGGTTTAAGGAAAGGATCGATTGTTGATATAGATGGAACAGTTCATTCAATTAAAAGGGCAATTGAACAAGCTGAAAGAATGATAGGAATGGAAATAAGACAAGTCATTGTCGGAATATCCGGAAATCATGTCATGCTTCAGCCGTGTCATGGCGTTGTAGCTGTTTCGAGTGAAAATCGGGAAATTACAAATGATGATGTTGCAAGGGTAATCGATGCTGCTCAAGTTGTTTCAATTCCCCCTGAAAGAGAAATTATTGATGTCATCCCAAGACAGTTTATTGTCGACGGACTAGATGAAATCAATGACCCCCGTGGAATGATTGGTGTTAGGCTAGAAATGGAAGGGACCATCATTACGGGATCGAAAACCATTTTACATAATACGCTTCGCTGCGTGGAACGGGCCGGATTGGATATTTTGGACATAACTTTGCAGCCTTTGGCTGCTGCATCTTTTGCTCTTTCTAAAGACGAAAAGAATTTAGGCGTAGCATTGGTTGATGTCGGTGGCGGTTCTACTTCCATAGCTGTTTTTGAACAAGGCCATCTCAGGGCAACGAGCGTAATTCCAATTGGAGGAGAACACCTGACAAAGGATCTTTCAATCGGATTGAGAACGTCTACCGAGGATGCAGAAAAAATAAAAATAAAACATGGACATGCTTTTTATGATGATGCATCTGAAGAGGAAGTTTTCAGTGTTCCCATTATCGGAAGCGACCAGCATCAACAATTTAATCAACTTGAAATTTCTGATATTATAGAAGCAAGGATGGAAGAAATTTTCGAACTCGTATCCAATGAGTTAAAGAGGCTTGGTGAAAGTGATTTACCGGGAGGTTTTGTTTTAACCGGTGGAGTGGCAAATATGCCGGGTGTGATGGATCTTGCTCAAGAAATTTTCCAAAACCGCGTCAGAATTGCCTTCCCGGACTATATTGGTGTTCGTGAACCACAATTTACCACTGCCGTAGGGCTCATTAAATTCGCATATAATAATGCAAAATTGAGAGGCGGATTGGCAGGGGTGCCATTGCCAGTTTCTGAACCGAAGGAAAAGCGAATTCCTAAACAGCATCAGCAACCAAAAGTGAAACAGGAAAAAATTCCGGAAGAAAAGGTTTCATCGAAAGTGAAAAAATTCCTGGGTTATTTTTTTGAATAGACGGGGCGTTAGAGGAATCTCGACGAATTAGGAGGATTTTTAATGTTAGAGTTTGATAATAATTTAGATCATCTAGCTACGATAAAAGTCATCGGTGTAGGCGGCGGTGGAAACAATGCGGTTAACCGAATGATTGAACACGGTGTACAGGGTGTTGATTTTATTGCGGTCAATACAGATGCACAAGCATTGAATTTGTCCAAAGCCGAGATTAAGATGCAAATTGGCGGCAAACTAACGAGAGGATTGGGAGCAGGAGCTAATCCAGAAGTAGGGAAAAAAGCAGCTGAAGAAAGCAGAGAACAGCTTGAAGAGGTGCTTAGAGGCGCTGATATGGTTTTTGTTACCGCAGGAATGGGTGGCGGTACTGGAACTGGAGCAGCACCAGTTATTGCACAAATTGCGCGTGACCTCGGAGCATTGACGGTTGGAGTTGTAACAAGACCTTTCACTTTTGAAGGGAAAAAACGCCAAAATCAAGCTTCAGGTGGAATTTCATCAATGAAGGAATCTGTTGATACTTTGATTGTCATTCCAAATGACCGACTTCTTGAAATTGTCGACAAAAGCACTCCTATGCTTGAAGCATTCCGTGAAGCGGATAATGTTCTTCGCCAAGGTGTACAAGGTATCTCTGATTTGATTGCCGTTCCAGGTTTAATCAATCTCGACTTTGCCGATGTAAAAACAATTATGTCGAATAAAGGTTCAGCACTAATGGGTATTGGTGTCGCTGCAGGTGAAAACCGTGCGGCTGAGGCTGCAAAGAAAGCAATTAGTTCACCATTACTTGAAACTTCCATTGACGGTGCACAGGGTGTTCTAATGAACATTACAGGCGGAATCAATTTGAGCCTATACGAAGTGCAGGAAGCTGCTGATATCGTTGCTTCTGCATCAGACCAAGAAGTGAACATGATTTTTGGTTCAGTAATCAACGAAAATTTAAAAGACGAAATCATTGTTACAGTGATTGCTACTGGGTTTAATGAAGAATCTTCCCAACAAAAAATGGCGAGGCCATCTTTTGGGCAGGCAAAAGCTCCAATCGGCACGATCAAAAGAGAGCCGAAAAGAGAAGAGGTTCAGGTTCAGCAGCATGAACCTGTTCGAAATAATTCTGTTTCACAAGAGGATGCGCTGGATATCCCAACTTTCCTTCGCAACCGCAATAGAAGACGTTAAACATTATAAGCTGTTATCAAAAGGTATGGTCCCCAACAAAGGCCATACCTTTTTTCTTTGAGCATGAGCCGCCTATTTCCTCCTGCCTTTGCTTCATAGCCTTTCTCCTCCAGTCGATAATAATCCCCTTTTTCTAATATGATGATTTTGAAAAATGACAAATCTTGAATGGTTATGAAAAAAATTCTGTTTTTTTGTTTACAGAAAGTGACACACTTCTAGGTTTTAAGTAGGTATACTTTTCCGTAAACAGATAACCGCTAAGAACGAATAAGGTGGAAGAATGACAAAAGGATAAATAGTATTCCTGAACTGGCAATGTTAAGGGGGAGATGAGATGGCTGTTTATATCGATGTCATCTGGGCGTTAAATGTTTTGTTTGATAGCCTCCTCCTATTTTTAACTGCAATCATCTTAAAAAGGGAGATTAAGCTCTGGAGAATAGTCGCTGGAGGTTTCATTGGCTCCATAATCGTCCTGCTGTCTGTGACGCCTCTTAGCTCGTATAGCAGTCACCCTGCTTCAAAAGTATTATGCTCTGTATGCATGATTTTAACAACGTTTGGCTACAAGAGATGGCGTTATTTTACTTCAGGACTTCTCACTCTTTATTTTTCTACTTTCATGATCGGAGGAGCATTAATTGGAATTCATTATTTTATACAATATGACCCTCAATTAACAGAAAACGTTTTGCTTGAAAGTGTCAAGGGCTTTGGTGACCCGATTAGCTGGATTTTTGTCATGGCAGGCTTTCCGCTCGCCTGGCATTTTTCTCGAAAAAAATTAGAGAATATGGAAATGGTTAAAATTCAATTTGATCAACTTGTAAAAGTTGTTCTTACATTTGGAGACTATTCTTGCGATTTTAGTGGATTAGTAGACAGTGGGAATCAGCTTTATGATCCGATATCGAAAATGCCCGTAATGTTCGTATCATTGAAAGCACGTGCTGAAAACATGCCGCAAGAGTTTAAAAAATTAGCTGAAGAAGCTGAATCGCTTATCATGGGTGAAGGTGAAATATCAGAGGAATGGCAAAATCGAATGAGAGTGATTCCATGCAAGGTCGTTGGACAAGAACATCAGCTCGTCATTGGCGTCAAGCCGGATTCGATTGTCATCCAAACGAATAAACAAGACTTCGTATATGGAAAAGGTCTAGTTTCCTTTACGATGCAGCAGCTTTCTGCAGATGAAGCATTTGAATGCATCGTCCACCCCAAAATGCTTACTGGCCAAAAGCAAGCCGTAAAAGTAAGTTAATAATACTATACTCAAAAATACACAATTTAGAAGGAGGAACTTCCATGAAAAAATGGAGACTTCGATTGTCCTACTATTGGTATAAATTTTTAATCAAAATGGGCCTTAAATCGGATGAAGTATATTATATAGGTGGCAGTGAGGCACTCCCTCCGCCATTAAATAAAGATGAAGAAGAGCTTTTGCTGAGTAAATTGCCAAATGGAGATAAAGCAGCTCGTTCAATTTTAATCGAACGAAATTTACGATTAGTTGTATATATTGCGAGAAAGTTTGAAAACACAGGAATCAATATCGAAGATTTAATCAGTATTGGTACGATTGGTCTTATTAAAGCGGTAAATACCTTTAATCCGGAAAAGAAAATAAAGCTCGCTACATATGCTTCACGTTGCATCGAAAATGAAATACTCATGTACTTAAGAAGGAACAATAAAACACGTTCCGAAGTGTCATTTGATGAACCTTTGAATATTGACTGGGATGGAAATGAGTTGCTGCTTTCCGATGTCCTTGGGACCGATGAAGACATCATCACAAAGGATTTGGAGGCAAATGTAGACAGAAAGCTGCTGTCAAAAGCACTTCATCAATTATCCGATCGTGAAAAGCAAATTATGGAGCTTCGGTTTGGACTTGCCAACGGTGAAGAAAAAACACAGAAGGATGTGGCCGATATGCTGGGAATTTCCCAGTCATATATCTCGCGGTTGGAAAAAAGAATAATAAAAAGGCTTCGCAAGGAATTTAATAAAATGGTTTGATCCTATTCTGAAAAAATATTTTTCAATATAAAAAAAGGTAAAAAACAGGGAATTTATTACCTTTTTGGCATTTTGGGAGTATCCGCAGAAAAAGTCCAAGTGCATATTTTTACTTCTCAGGGAGATACTGTTTTTTGTACAGCAGCTCCTGCGAGGAGGGAAAAAGGATTGACTCGAAATAAAGTTGAGATTTGCGGTGTAGATACTTCCAAACTTCCTGTATTAAAAAACGACGAAATGAGATTGCTTTTCAGGCAAATGCAAGAAGGCGAACTATCCGCTCGTGAAAAACTCGTAAATGGAAACCTGCGTTTGGTCCTAAGCGTCATCCAACGTTTCAATAATCGGGGCGAGTTTGTGGATGATCTCTTCCAGGTAGGATGTATTGGCCTGATGAAGTCCATTGATAACTTTGACTTAGGTCAAAACGTAAAGTTTTCCACTTATGCCGTACCGATGATCATCGGGGAAATACGGAGATATTTACGGGATAATAATCCGATTCGCGTCTCACGATCTCTTAGGGATATCGCTTACAAAGCTTTACAGGTAAGAGAAAGATTAATGAGTGAAACATCGAGAGAACCAACCGCGGAAGAAATTGCACGCGTATTGGAAGTTCCCCATGAAGAGATTGTTTTTGCCCTAGATGCCATTCAGGATCCTGTCTCACTTTTTGAGCCTATATATAATGATGGCGGCGACCCGATCTTTGTAATGGATCAATTAAGTGATGAACGCAATAAAGATATAAACTGGATAGAAGAGATTGCCCTAAAGGAGGGCATGAGAAGACTGAATGATCGTGAAAAACTCATTCTTCGAAAAAGATTTTTTCAAGGAAAAACACAAATGGAAGTCGCGGATGAAATCGGAATTTCCCAGGCTCAAGTTTCACGGCTTGAGAAGGCTGCGATTAAGCAAATGAACAAAAATATCCAAAGCTAAAGCTGCCCTTGGGCAGTCAGATTGTCGAGAAAGGGGTATTTTCTCGGCAATTTTTTTTGTCAAAATCTTAATATCTAAATTATTGATGGTACCTGCAAATGGTCCTGTTGATTTCCGCTCCGGTCACTCGCTTTCCGCGGGGAGGTCCTGAAGCCTCCTCAGCGCCTTTGG
>JAUZPT010000152.1 GCA_030705745.1 Bacillota bacterium
GTTTAATGAGGTAATCTCTAATAAAACTATCAACATATTAACGCGGTGATCAGATAAAGAAAATAAATAAATAAATAAATAAATAAATAAATAAATAAATAAATAAATAAAATAAAAGGCTGTCGAATGTTTTTCGACAGCCTGAGCGAAGTATTTGCTTCGCTTTTTGATTAAATTATTATTGATTTGCCCGTATAGGGTGCATCGCAGGACTGACGTTTGACGAGTTGATGAGAGATGATGACTCGTTTCGTCGGCTCATTGCTATTTTCAATTAATTGAATCAGACATTTTGAAGCCTGATAACCAAGATCAAAAATATTTATATCGACAGAAGTCAATGGGGGCTTGGCCATTTCAGAAAGCAGAACATTATTGAAACTGACAATTGAAATATCACCAGGCACACTTAAACCCATTTCATCAAGAGTATTCAAAACACCAAGCGCCATAAAATCATCTGCAACTACAAGGGCAGTGGGACACTGCTCAAGAGACATTAACTCCCCCACGGCTTCACGGCCTCCTTCACGAAGGAACTCTTCATGAATAATGTACTCATTGCATAGTGGGATTTCCGCCTCTCTCAATGCTCTCTCGTACCCGAGAAGGCGATCTACTGTGACAACAAGATCAAGACTACCACCTACAAAGGCAATATGTTGATGCCCAAGCTCGATCAAATATTCCGTAGCTTCCTTCATGGACCGAAAATTATCATTATCGACATGCGTTATTTGCTCAACGTGTTTATATGGTTTTCCAATAACTACAAATGGAAAATCCCTTCCCTGTAAGTAAGAGATAACTTTATCCTCGACTTTTGAGTAAAGCAGGACGACTCCATCCACTCGTTTTCCTTGTACCATATGAATAACCGCATCCAATATCTCATCTTCCGACTTCCCTGTTGTCATATGTAAAGCATAATTTTTTTCATGTGCACCTTCACTGATTCCCTGAAGGACGGTCGGGAAAAAGGGATTTTGAAACACAACATCACTTGAACTCGGCATGACAAGACCGATTGCTCGTGTCGATTGGCTTGCTAGGCTTCGTGCGATAAAGTTTGGGTGGTATCCTAGCTGCTCCATCGCTTCTTTAACTCTTTGCTTAGTTTTTTCACTGATCCGCGGACTATTGGCAATCACTCGGGAAACTGTGGATGGTGCAACATTTGCTAGCTGCGCCACATCTTTTATCGTTACCGCCAAATCATTCACCCCTTTCCAAGAAAGTTACTCCGCTCTTTTCTTTATTATAAAATAAAACTCGCTTGCTTGACGTTTTTTAAATTAAGAAGATTTTCTCTGCCTTCTTTTTTTGAAAAGAAGAAAAATGAATACTGCAAAAGCCACATACACCGATGCAACCGATAAAATTAAAGGCAAATTAAACCCGGTCTTATTTGCCAATACATAGATTTCCGCTTTATCTCGGTCAAGAATGATTGTGTACTTGCTTCCTTTGCTCTTGACAGTGTCCCCGCCAAGCAATCCGCGCAGCTCTTTCCCATCTTCAAGCTGCTTACCTGTTAATGTTACAGTTTGAGATTTACTTGTATTATTGATCGCAATAACGGTTGTTTCATTTTTATATTTCCGTTTAAAAACAGTCATTCCGTTTTCTTCAAATAGTTTTTCCATTGTTCCCCTTCTTAAAGAAGGAAGCTGATTCCTTAACTCACCCAACTTTGTTATGTAATCAATTAGATCTGTATCTGCTCTGAAGTTCATTTGACGTCTGTTATCTGGGTCATTACCCCCATTAAGGGCAATTTCACTACCATAATATACAATCGGAATGCCTGGTCCTGTATATAAATAAGTTAAAGCCATTTCCCAGCGCGAACCCGGAAACTGCTTATTACGAACAATATCACTCGTAAATCGAGGAGTATCATGATTATCTAAAAAATTTCCATTTAAATACGGCTTTTTGTATAACTTCTTATTTCTTTCCCAATCGTTAAAAAGCCAGCTTAATGTTTCATCCGGTTTGGCAAAGGCCGTTCGAAGATCACTGTTCAGGGGATAATCAACAAATCCATCGATACCTGTTTGAGCATAGTTCGCAATGTACTTTGGATCATTGGACGCTACTTCTCCGAGAAGATAAAAATTCTTCTTTACTTTTTTTACTTCTCTGGAAAAATCTTTCCAGAAACTCATAGGCACATGCCTAACCGTATCAAGGCGATATCCATCGATATCAGTTTTCTTTATCCACCATTTGGCGGCATCGATCAAATATTTCTTCACTTCTGGATTTTCCTGTGCAAGATCTGGCAAATCATAAATCCAGCCATTTTCGAGATCCTTTTGGTCGTTCCAGTTCATAACGGGTTTTTTTTCATGGAACCAGTTTTTTTTCGTTGGATCATTTACCCATGGGTTATTTGGGCCGACATGATTCGCTACAAAATCGAGAATAACCTTGATTCCCCTTTTATGCGCTTCTTTCACAAGCCTTTGAAACGTTTGCATTGTTCCAAAATGCTCATCAGGCTTATAAAAATCTTTAATCCAGTATCCATGGTAACCAGGATTTTCATTGTCGAAAATCGGTGTCAACCAAATCGCCGTGAATCCCATACCCTTTAAGTAATCAAGCTTATCAATAATACCCTGAAAATCCCCACCGTGATAAGCCAAGGGATCTTTTAAATTCACATCGTAATCGTTCTTTGTATCACCGTCGTTAAATCGATCCACCATTAAAAAATAAACCGTTTCATCCTGCCATTTTCTATCTTTGTTTTCAGCAGCATGAACAGGAAGTGCAGCTAAAAAAAGCATTGAAATCATGGCTAACACGCACCATTTTTTCTTCATGTAGGTCCCTCCTTCAAAAATAGGGAAGGGGTTAAGCCCCTTCCCTACCACCATTTTAAACGAACAAGCATAACTGTCCAATAAAATTCTTAGCCTTTGGTTTCACCCGCCGTTAAGCCTAGTGCTTAAATTATATGAAAGCGATTGCACAATACTTTTAATTATAGTGTTATTCTTGCATTTGACAACATTTTTTTTGTTTTTCCAAAAAAAAGATCACATCTTGTAACATATTTGTAATGAATTACACACGGAATGTATTATTAACAATCTATATTTAGTAAAATACCCTTATATTAATCTTCACACAGGAAAGGAATGACTTAACGTGTTAAAAGAAGCTATCTATCACCGTCCAAAAGACAATTATGCATACGCTTGCACAGATAAGGAATTACATATTCGGATTCGTACGAAAAAAAATGATATCGAAGGAGTTACTTTGATTCATGGTGACCCGTATGATTGGGTGGATAAGCAGTGGATAACGACAACAACTCCAATGGTGAAAAGCGGTTCAGATCAGTTATACGATTATTGGTTCGTTGAAATCACTCCTCCCTTCAAACGATTGCGTTATGGGTTTATTTTACATGATGAATCTGAAACGGTTTGTTTAACAGAAAAGGGCTTCTTTCCGGAAGCACCAACTGATGACACTGCTTATTACTTTTGTTTTCCTTTTTTAAATAAAGCAGATGTTTTCCATGCTCCCGATTGGGTAAAAAACACCGTCTGGTATCAAATCTTCCCTGAACGATTTGCGAACGGAAATACTGCCACGAATCCCGAGGGCACTCTACCTTGGGCCAGTGAAGAACCATCACCGACAAATTTTTTCGGTGGAGATATTGAAGGCGTTATCCAGAATATCTCACATCTAAAGGAGCTCGGGATAAGCGGCATTTATTTCACGCCAATTTTTAAAGCGTATTCGAACCACAAATACGACACGATTGATTATATGGAGATTGACCCGCAGTTTGGAACGAAAGAAACATTCAAGCAACTGATTGAAGTTTGCCATGAAAACGGTATCAAAGTCATGCTCGACGCCGTTTTCAATCATAGTGGTTTTTACTTTGAACAATTTCAGGATGTTCTTATGCACGGCGAGAATTCACGCTATAAAAATTGGTTTCACGTTCATGAATTCCCATTAATTACAGAACCAAGGCCAAATTATGATACATTCGCTTTCACACCGTTTATGCCAAAGCTAAATACAGAAAATGCTGAGGTAAAGGAATATTTGCTCGAAGTCGGCCGCTATTGGGTTAGAGAGTTTAACATTGATGGCTGGAGGCTTGATGTTGCCAATGAAGTAGACCATGCCTTCTGGCGAGATTTCCGTAAAGAGGTTAAAGCAATCAAGCAAGATCTCTATATTTTAGGTGAGATTTGGCACGATTCAATGCCATGGCTTCGCGGCGACCAATTTGATGCGGTAATGAATTATCCTTTTACAACAAATATTCTTAACCTTTTTGCTAAACAAACGATTTCAGTTCAGGAATTCATTGAAAATATGACGAATGTCATTCATATGTATCCTAAAAACGTAAACGAAGTTGCTTTTAATCTTGTTGACAGCCATGATACTCCAAGAATTTTATCGGAATGCGGAGATGACGTACAGCGAGTGAAACAGGTTTTTAGTCTACTGTTAACCTTTATTGGGACACCTTGCATTTACTACGGGGATGAAGTGGGCATGAATGGCGGAGCAGACCCTGGATGCCGCAAATGCATGGTTTGGGATCAAGAAAAGCAAAATCTCGATCTTTTGCAGCACATTCAAAAGTTGATCCGTTTGCGAATGGGGCATCCATTACTTGCAAACGAAGGCGAACTTTCTTTCATTGCTGCAGAAAATAATGAAAAATGCCTAGCCTATACAAAAACAAATGAAACAAATACGATTATAGTTATACTAAATGCAGGCACTGATGCAACTGACTATACCCTTCATGTCGACGCAACCGATGTAAAAATTAAAAATCTTTGGACAGATGAAGTGGTTTCCAGCACCTCTCCAGAGTTTACCATCACACTAGAAGGCAACGGTTTTGCAATTTACGAATATTAAAATGGAAAAAGCGGACTCATTGAATTTGAGCCCGCTTGTTTTTTGGATTGATTAATCAACTACGTTGATTCCATATTCCTCAAACCAAACATGGATCTGGTACAGATGTGCCAGCAGCTGGGGACCGGTCATTAATTGCCCGAACCATGGCTGCTTAAATGCCGTTCCTCCTGATGCTAAGATCTCATGCAATTGTTCGGCGTCAAAGAATTCGTGCAATACCGAGGATTTTTTCTCCAATGATTCTTTAAGGAGATTTTGAACAAGCTTAGTGTAATAAGGATTATGTGTTTTTGGATAGGGACTCTTCTTTCTGTAAAGAACATCTTCCGGCAAGATGCCTTCAAACGCTTTTCGAAGTATTCCCTTTTCCCTGCCTCCGTACATCTTCATGTCCCATGGGATATTCCAGGCGTATTCGACGATACGGTGATCGGAAAACGGTACCCTCACCTCAAGGCCTGCTCCCATGCTCATTCGATCCTTCCTGTCGAGGAGCGTTGTCATGAACCAAATCATATTCAGATAGAATATTTCCCTTCTCTTCGCTTCTTCCGGTGTCTCTCCATCAAGCTTCGGTGTTTCAGCGACGGAAGCCATATATTTCTCCATCACATGCTCATTCAGCTTCAATTTTTCACGCCAGTTGTTTTTCAATAAATTCTGCCGTTCAACCACAGACCTCATCCAAGGAAAGCCAACGCGCGCTAGATCATCGGCTCTGTGAAACCACGGATAGCCCCCGAAAATTTCATCGGCACATTCACCTGAGAGACTAACTACAAAGTCCTTTTTAATTTCCCTGCAAAACCATAACAGCGAAGAATCGATATCTGCCATACCTGGAATATCCCTGACGACAACTGCTTCTGCCAAATTCTCAGCCAACTGGTCTTGATTGATTAAAATGCTGCTGTGATTCGTGGAAAACGCATTTGCCATGAGCTGAATATATCGAGAATCAGCGTCAGGTTGAAATTCATTCTTTTGAAAATAAAGATGATTTCCTTCGTAATCGATCGAATACGTATGAAGATTCCCCTTGCCCGTTGCTGCAAATTGCTGTGCAGCAATGGCGGTAATGATACTGGAATCTACCCCTCCGGATAAGAATGTCGCTAACGGAACATCCGAAACGAGCTGTCTCGTCACTGCATCTGATACAAGGTACTTTACTTTTTCAATCGTCTCATCAACGCTATCCGTATGTTTCCTACTTTCTACATTCCAATAGCGCCACAGCGTCAGCCCATTTCTCGTGAAAATCAGTGAATGCGCCGGCTTTAATTCCTTACAGCCTCTGAATACCCCTGTTCCCGGAGTCCTTGATGGTCCAAGTCCAAAAATATCCGCCAAACCTTCTCTATCCAACTCAGCCTTGACGGACGGGTGTGCAAGAATTGCTTTTAATTCAGATCCAAACAGTATTCCTCCTGAAAACTCCCGATAGAAAAGCGGTTTTACACCCAATCGATCGCGTGAAATAAAAAGTTTTTCATTTTTTTCATCCCAAATGGCAAAAGCAAATATCCCATTTAAATGATAAACACAGTCTTCTGCCCATTCTATATAGGCGGATAACAGTACTTCTGTATCAGAATGACCTGTAAACGAATATCCTTTAGAGAGCAGCTCTTTTCTTATATCCTCTGTATTATACAATTCACCATTGTAGCAGATTGTATAAGAAGCACCCTTACCCGTTTTTTGCATCGGTTGGCGTCCACCTTCAGGATCAACGACAATTAAACGTTTGTGCCCAAAACCTACATGACCTTCAATCCATACATTCGTTTCATCGGGCCCTCTCTTTTCAAGGGTAGTTGTCATTTTAGTCAAAGTATTAATTTCTTTATTTAGATTTCTTTTAAAATCAATCCATCCAGTAATTCCACACATGTTAATACCTCCGCCATAAATGAGCATGAAAATATATTTTTTTTACGATGTGTTTTTATCATATGCATCAATGGGTTACTGGTTAATTGTCCTAAATACTCTCTTTGAAAAAGTTATAAAACGTGACGAAGATGTCTAAAAAGAGTAATGTACGCAATGTTTACGGAGGTAATATCATGAATCGACAGCATCGCATGAAATTGTTTGATATTCA
>JAUZPT010000153.1 GCA_030705745.1 Bacillota bacterium
AAGGGTTACTGGAATCGTCCTGAAGATACAGATCAAACATTACGGGATGGTTGGCTTTTTACGGGTGACCTTGGCTATATGGATGAAGAAGGCTATTTTTATGTGGTCGACCGCAAAAAGGATATGATTATAGCTGGCGGATTCAATATTTATCCGAGAGAAATAGAAGAGGTTTTATATGAGCATCCCGAGGTACAGGAAGTAGTTGCTGCGGGTATACCTGATCCTTACCGTGGGGAGACGGTGAAAGCATATATAGTCTTGAAAGCTGGATCTACTTTAACGAAAGAAGAATTAAACCAATTTGCGCGTTCACAGCTCGCTGCCTATAAAGTACCGAGAATATATGAATTTAGAAAAGAGCTGCCAAAAACGGCTGTCGGGAAAATACTTCGAAGAGCACTGATCGAAGAAGAAAAGAAGAAAATAGAAGATGAAGAAGGCCAAAAGCATGCATGACTTATTGAGCCGGGAACTACAGGCTC
Source organism: Bacillota bacterium (assembly GCA_030705745.1). GTDB lineage: Bacteria > Bacillota > Bacilli > Bacillales > Cytobacillaceae > Neobacillus_A. The sequence goes on from JAUZPT010000153.1 coordinate 486, forward strand.
TTTATTTTTGCAGAACTATGCTTGTCTTAAGTAGGAGAATCATTTACTTTTAATTTTAACAATTATAAATATTGACAGAATAGATTTATCTTACTATTATAAAATTATGAATGATTATTCATTCATTTTATGAGTATAAATTTTTTCTTTTCCTCAAAGGAGGGAATGCAGTGAAGAAAAGCAAACCTAAATATATGCAGATTATTGATGCTGCTGTGCTTGTGATTGCGGAAAACGGTTACCACCAAGCACAGGTATCCAAAATCGCCAAGCAAGCTGGAGTCGCCGACGGTACAATTTATTTGTATTTTAAAAATAAAGAATATATCTTAATCTCATTATTTGAAGAGAAAATGGGTAATTTTATTGAAAAAATAAGTGAAAAGATTGCAGGAAAAGAAACCGCGGCAGAGAAATTATTAATGATGATCGAAGCCCACTTCGGCCTTTTGTCCAGGGACAAGCATCTTGCAATTGTAACCCAATTGGAATTGCGACAGTCAAATAAAGAACTTCGTTTAAAGATTAACGATGTCCTTAAAGGGTATTTAAAGGTGATTGAAACCATCTTGAAGGATGGCAAGGAGCGCGGGGAGTTTTCTTCCATGTCGGATGTTCGGCTCGCCCGCCAGATGATTTTTGGAACAATTGACGAAACTGTGACATCCTGGGTCATGAATGATCAAAAATACGAATTGGAAGCACTCGGAAAATCGGTTCATCAATTGTTAATAAACGGATTAAGAGGTACAATTTGAATTGAATGTTTACATAATGGGAGGTAGGGAAATGGAATATTTGAAATGGTCGGCAACAGACCAAGTTGCAGCGATTACGATCCAGCGTTCCCCGGCAAATGCTCTTTCATCAGGGGTATTGAAAGAATTATCTTCTGTCCTTGATGAAATTGAAACAAATGAGGAGATTCGGGTCGTTCTTATTCATGGCGATGGACGCTTTTTTTCTGCAGGAGCGGATATTAAAGAATTTACCACCATCGAATCAGAAGAAGAGTTTTCAAAACTCGGCAAATTTGGCCAGGATTTATTCGAGCGGATGGAGAAGTTTCCTAAGCCGATAATTGCAGCTATTCATGGAGCGGCACTTGGAGGAGGCCTTGAACTGGCGATGGCGTGCCATTTCCGCCTTGTGAGCGATTCAGCAAAACTTGGTTTGCCTGAATTGCAGCTTGGTTTAGTACCCGGGTTTGCTGGTTCCCAGCGGTTGCCACGTTATGTTGGCATGGCAAGGGCTGCGGAAATGCTTTTCACTTCTGAACCAATTACAGGTTTGGAGGCCGTTCAGTATGGTTTGGCAAACCATTCCTATCCGGAAGAGGAAGTTCTTGAAAATGCCTTTAAAATGGCCAAGAAAATCGCCAAGAAAAGCCCTGGTTCATTAAAAGCTGCTATCCAATTATTAAATTACGCCAAGACGAAGGAATTTTACGAAGGCGTAGACAAGGAAGCTGAGCTGTTTGGCCAAGTATTTATGTCGGCCGATGGAAAAGAAGGTATCCAAGCATTTATTGAAAAAAGAGAACCAACATTTAAAGGCAATTAGCGCGTATTCTTAAAAGACTTTCTCACAGATGCGCGCCCCTGAGAAGGGGAAAAAAATTTAGGTTGAATTTTTTTAATCTTTAGAACAGAAGAAATGTTTGTATACTTAGGAGGGAAACCATGAATATTTTTGTTTTAATGAAAAGGACATTTGATACAGAAGAAAAGATTTCAATTTCAGCGGGTAAAATCAATGAAGATGGCGCTGAATTTATTATTAATCCTTATGATGAATATGCTGTTGAAGAAGCGATCCAAGTCCGCGATGCACATGGCGGCGAAGTGACTGTCGTTTCAGTCGGAACGGAAGAAGCGGAAAAACAGCTTCGTACAGCGCTTGCGATGGGAGCTGACAAGGCTGTTCTTATCAACACTGAAGACGATGTTGAAAACGGCGACCAATTCACGACAGCAAAGATTCTTGCTCAATTCCTAAAAGATAAAGAAGCCGATTTAATCCTTGGCGGAAATGTGGCCATTGATGGCGGCTCAGGCCAAGTAGGACCTCGTGTTGCTGAAATGCTTAACATTCCTTATGTAACGACCATTACAAAGCTTGAAATCGACGGAAACAAGGCAACCGTAACACGCGATGTTGAAGGTGACTCGGAAGTGATCGAAACAACCCTTCCTTTGCTAGTCACTGCACAGCAAGGATTGAATGAACCGCGCTATCCTTCACTGCCTGGTATTATGAAAGCGAAAAAGAAGCCTCTGGAAGAACTGGAACTGGACGATTTGGATTTGGAAGAGGACGATGTCGAAGCGAAAACAAAAACAATCGAAATTTATTTGCCCCCTAAAAAAGAAGCTGGAAGAGTGTTGCAGGGTGATTTGAATGATCGGGTAAAGGAACTTGTCCACCTTCTTCATTCCGAAGCGAAAGTAATTTAATTGTAAAATTCATAAATATGCATGCAGGAGGTAAATAATATGGCTAGAAAAGTTTTGACTTTAGGTGAAGTGAGAGATGGTTCATTACGAAACGTATCTTTTGAAACGATTGCAGCGGCAAAAACGATTTCAGAGGGTGGCGAGGTTGTTGCTGTTTTGATCGGGAATGGTGTAAGCGCTTTAGGGGAAGAATTGGTTAAATATGGTGCTGACCGTGTACTTGTTGTGGAGAACGAAAAACTTTCTCAATATACATCTGACGGTTATTCACAAGCATTGCTAGCTGCGATTGAGCAAGAAAAGCCAGAGGGCTTAATTCTTGGCCATACAGCACTAGGTAAAGACTTGTCGCCACGAATCGCTGGAAAACTATCTTCTGGACTTATATCCGATGCAACTGATGTTGAAGTCGCAGGTGGTAATCTTGTGTTTACAAGACCTATTTTCTCAGGAAAGGCATTTGAAAAGAAAATCGTGACAGATGGTCTCGTTTTTGCGACCATTCGCCCGAATAACATTGCTCCACTCGAAAGAGATGAAAGTCGATCTCGTGAAGTTGGCAGCCTGGCAGTTGAAATCAGCGACTTGAGAACCATTATAAAAGAAGTGGTGCGCAAGGCAAGTGAAGGTGTAGACCTTTCAGAAGCGAAAGTGGTAATCGCTGGAGGGAGGGGCGTTAAAAGTTCGGATGGTTTTGAACCTCTTAAGGAATTGGCAAACGTCCTTGGTGGAGCGGTCGGAGCTTCCCGAGGGGCATGCGATGCGGACTATTGCGATTATTCGCTGCAAATTGGTCAAACAGGTAAGGTTGTTACGCCAGATCTATATATCGCGTGTGGAATTTCCGGAGCAATTCAGCATTTAGCGGGAATGTCGAATTCAAAAGTAATTGTTGCCATTAACAAAGATCCAGAAGCGAATATTTTTAAAGTGGCCGATTACGGCATTGTAGGGGACCTTTTTGAAGTTGTTCCGCTCTTGACAGAGGAGTTCAAAAAGCTTAAGGTTCATTCATAAAAATTCAGGAGCGAGCGGCCACAGCCGCTCGCTTTCGTTCGCAATAAAAAGAATAGGCAGTAATTTTTAAGGGTACATTACAAGCGAATCAAATTATTAGCAGTATTAGTAAAACGATGATATACTTTCGGTAGTATTTATATTAGGAGGCATTTTATATGGCTATTTCACATGTTACAGATCAAACTTTCTCTGAAGAAACAGGTTCAGGCCTGGTTTTAGTTGATTTTTGGGCACCATGGTGCGGACCTTGCAAAATGATTGCACCTGTCCTTGAAGAGCTTGATTCCGAAATGGGCGATAAAGTAAAAATTACAAAGCTTGATGTCGATGATAATCAAGAAACTGCTGCAAAATTCGGTGTCATGAGCATTCCAACTTTGCTTGTTTTAAAAGACGGAGAAGTAGTCGACAAAGTTGTTGGCTTCCAACCGAAAGACGCTCTTGCAAGCGTCCTTGAGAAACACATTTAATTATTTTCAATCCTATTGTACGACTATTCCCCTGGCCATTTGGGTTCAGGGGTTTTTTGTTTGCACAAATCTTGATTGAATAGAGAAGAAAACAAAGTTATGATAAAAGATAAATGGGAGGTTGGCCGGAATGAATGAAATCATTAAACAAAAACTCGCATTATTGCCGGATCAGCCCGGATGCTACTTAATGAAGGATCGCCAGGGGACGATTATTTACGTGGGAAAGGCAAAGGTTCTTAAAAACCGCGTTCGCTCCTATTTTACAGGCTCTCATGATGGAAAAACGCTGAGGCTCGTAAACGAAATCGAGAATTTCGAGTACATCGTAACTTCCTCTAACATAGAAGCATTAATTCTGGAATTGAATTTAATCAAAAAACATGATCCGAAATACAATATCATGTTAAAAGATGATAAGACGTACCCATTTATCAAACTAACGGCAGAAAGACATCCGAAGCTGATTATTACACGGAAAGTTAAAAAGGATAAAGGAAAATACTTTGGTCCCTATCCGAATGTCCAGGCGGCAAATGAAACGAAAAAGCTTTTGGATCGAATATATCCGTTGCGCAAATGCTCCACCCTGCCGGATCGTGTTTGCCTATATTACCATTTAGGGCAATGCCTGGCTCCTTGTGTCAAGGAAATTCCTGAGCAACAATACAAGGATATGATAGAAGAAATTTCCCGTTTTTTAAATGGGGGATATAAAGAAATTAAAAAAGAGTTAACGGAAAAAATGCTGTCTGCCGCAGAGAGCCTGGATTTTGAACGGGCCAAGGAGTACCGCGATAAGATTAGCCACATTGAAATCACGATGGAAAAGCAAAAAATGAATAGTACCGATTTTATCGACAGGGATGTATTTGGCTATGCTGTCGATAAAGGATGGATGTGCGTACAAGTATTTTTTGTACGCCAAGGAAAATTAATTGAGAGAGATGTCTCGATGTTCCCTGTTTATGACGAAGCTGAAGAGGAAATGCTCACATTTCTCGGTCAATTTTATACAAAGGCAGAGCACTTTAAACCAAAAGAAATATTAATCCCTGACAAAGTCGACCATTCATTGGCAGAACAGCTTTTGGATGTGAAGGTGCTTCAACCACAGCGTGGGCAAAAGAAGGATCTAGTAGAACTTGCGAATAAAAATGCGAAAATCGCCTTAAATGAAAAATTTTCGTTAATCGAAAGAGATGATGACCGAACCATTAAAGCGGTCGAAAATCTTGGAAATATGCTTGGAATCTATACCCCACACAGAATCGAAGCATTCGATAATTCGAATATTCAAGGAACAGATCCCGTGTCAGCATTAGTGGTATTCCAGGACGGTAAAGCAAATAAGCGGGAGTATCGTAAATATAAAATTAAATCAGTGACTGGCCCTGATGATTATGAAACAATGAGGGAAGTTGTTCGCAGAAGATATTCAAGAGTTTTAAAAGAATCATTGCCACTTCCTGATTTAATTATCATAGATGGTGGTAAAGGACATGTTGAAACCGTCAGAGATGTATTGGAAAATGAATTAGGCCTTGATTTGCCATTGGCTGGCCTAGTAAAAGATGAGAAGCATAGCACCTCCCAGCTGCTGTATGGAAATCCGCTTGAAATCATTCCGTTGGCAAGAAATAGTCAGGAATTTTACCTCCTACAGCGAATTCAGGATGAAGTGCATCGATTTGCGATCACTTTTCACCGGCAGATAAGAGGAAAAACAGCATTCCATTCCTTGCTCGATGATATACCAGGAATAGGTGAAAAAAGGAAAAAAGCCTTGCTCAAGTCCTTTGGATCTGTGAAAAAGATGAAAGAAGCAACCCTAGAGCAATTTTTGGAAATAGGCATACCTTCCAATACAGCAGAGGAACTGCTAAAAAAACTTCAAGAATAAAGTTGTCAGAAAAATTATGGCGTGCTATAATGAGAAAAAATTATATTACTATCACTTTATAGTATTAAAGTGTAGGTAGAGGTGCGAACATCAAGAGTAAGGGTTCAAAGAAGTATGAGCTTCGATGAAGAACCTGGAAAGGGATGGATCGCCGAAGTGAAGAAAGACTCATTACTTTCTTTGCTGGTCTTGCATTTAAAAAATGCCGGATTGTCAGGGTCGTTGCCCTGGAGAGCTATCTTACGTTTTACGCGCTGATTCTTTCTTCGTGTTCAAAGCAATGGGATACCTTTCTCATTGCTTTTTTTGTTTTTTAGGAAATAATAAACTATCAACTTATGATAGCCAGAGGTTCAGAAAGAAGGGGAAAATGGTGGGTTTAATTGTTCAAAAATTCGGCGGAACTTCCGTTGCAAATGCTGAAAGAATTTTAAATGTGGCAGAGCGTGTCAAAGAGGAGAAGGATAAAGGGAACGATGTCGTTGTCGTCGTTTCGGCGATGGGAAAAACGACTGATCATCTTGTGGCACTAGCGAAAGAGCTTTCTTCCAATCCTGTAAAACGCGAAATGGATATGCTTCTAACTACTGGTGAGCAAATAACCATTTCTTTACTTTCGATGGCCCTAAATGAAAAGGGAATCTCAGCTGTTTCCTATACGGGCTGGCAAGCTGGGATACTGACAGAAAATGTTCATGGCA
>JAUZPT010000154.1 GCA_030705745.1 Bacillota bacterium
AGATCCTCACGAAAGAAGGATTGGGACATCATCTTTGGGGCAATAGTAAATAAAAAGAAAAGCGGTAAAACCGCTTTTCTTTTTATTTTTTATAATCAAAAACTGGCTCACTGTGCTTTTTATTGAAATCGACGCTCAGGTCGTGTTGATCAAAATACCATAAATCTTTTTCTTCAATATAAAAGGTAATACCATTTTTCTCTGTACCTACGCCGAGATCAACCGGCTCCTCATTTGAAACGCCTAAAGAAAATCCGCTCTGGACCGTGCTGCAGCCACCATAACGAACAAAAAAGCGCACATAATTCCCGCTAGCTAAATTCATTTCTGTTTGATACCAGTTTGCTGCTTCTTCACTAATTGTAATTTTCATCATGTGCTCCTTTCAAAACCTAGATGCATACACCTTAAAATAATAACAAGGTATTTTTTAAATTCCCATCTTATTATAAAAGAAATGCTTAAATAAATCGAGAAATGCTACCTACCAACACTCCTTCAATCTATAAAAAGTGAAATTAATGGCGTACAAGTTAATTTTATACGTACCATTTGCGTTGTTAAAATCAATCAATGAATCCATTGCTTCATAAAAGCTTGTATTTCTCTATATTTCACATCAGCATGAGAAAGCCCATAAGATGCTGCTTTTTCAAGAGGAACTACTTTATAAAGTTTAAAATGCTTTTGTGTAACATAAGTAGGATAAAATAAAGGGTTGGACAGCTGAATTTTATTCCCGTTTTTAGTTGTAGATTTCGTGATGTCAACAGTAGCCAAACCTCCTATATCTTTGTAATCCCTAACCTGACCGGAAAGGAAGTTGCCTAAAGAATAGACGGCCAATACCTTTCTCCCATCACGTGCGGTTATCCACTCCATGGGCTGCAAAACGTGTGGATGTGAACCAAAGATGATATCCACGCCTTCGTTTGCTAAAAAATGTGCCAATTCCTTTTGGGCTGCCGAAGGATACCGTTCGTATTCCTTACCCCAGTGGATACTCATAATAACGACATCAGCATCAAGTCTTGCTCTACTAATCTCTTTTTTCATCAAATCTTTATTGATTATATTGACCAGGTAGCTTTTATTTGCAGGTATCCGGATGCCATTCGTTCCAAATGTATAAGCTAAAAATGCAACTTTAATGCCGTGGCTTTCAATCACTCTTAATGTGTTTCGATCTTTTTCACTCGTAAAACTTCCCACATGCTTTAAGCCGATTTTGTCTAAATAGTTGGATTGCGACTGAATTCCGCGTTCTCCTTTATCATAGGAGTGATTATTTGCGGTCGACACGATATCGACTCCAGAATCCATGACCGCATCAGCAACTTCCTGCGGGCTATTGAATTCCGGGTATCCTGAAATGCCCAATGCTTTTCCACCCAGTATACTTTCTTGATTTGCAGTTACAAGTGCGGGTTTTTGAAGCATCCCCTTTACATTTTGGAAAATAGGGTGAAAATCGTAGCTGTTGCCTCGTTTTGCATCATTGTATATCCAGTCATGAATAAGCACATCCCCGATCGCACCAACAGTAATTTTTTCTGTTATTTCTTTCCCTGGCAACTTAATAGAACTAGTAGGGAGGTTGGTTGAAGCATATACTTTTGAATTTTCAAATGCACTTTGGTATTGTTGTATAATCAGCAGTACAGTAATAATTAAACAAGAACCTACAAACAGTGAGAAATAAAAGGGTTTATTTTTCATAGGCAACTCCTAGAATAAATGGTTTTTTAGATGATTGCTATATTTTAATTATAGTGTAAGATTCTTTGCTATAGTGAGAAAAATGTTTATAAGGAGAGTGATGCATATGTTTAAATTGACTGAGAGTGCATTCAATAAGTTACATGTGGCCTTGGAAAAGGAGAAAAAAGATCCAAATGAAGTATTATTCATTCGATTGACGATGGGTATTGGCTGAGGGGGACCAAAGTTAAATCTGTCTCTGGAAGAGCAGATACTGCAAGAAGATCAGCTTTATGAGTTCGAGGATTTAAAAATTCTTATTCATAAGCATGACAATGTTTATTTTGACCATACGAAGCTTGATTTTGTTTACGATGTATTCGGAAAAGGCAAATTTCAAGTATTAAAAATGTGAAAGCGGTCTATCCTATCGGGATGACCGCTTCCTTATTTATTTCACCTATTCAGTATCTGGTATTTGCTCAATGAAAAGTATCAAATCCTCAAAATTGTTAATCACACGGATTGGCTCACCTATGCAGCTCAATCCATGTGAATATGGGTAAATTTCGATATTTAGTTCATTACCTGACTGTACTTCTGCAGTGGAAGCTGAGTAAACGAATGCGTAATCTTCATGTTTCATAACTGATGCTCCTTTCAACTAAACATCTTTACAATAATTTTACAAAATAGAATAGATAAATGGTGTTGTAATATATGAAGGTTTAGTGAAAGGAACCATTTTTTTACTTTGGAGAAAATAAAAAAAGCTAAAAGGAATTGGAGAATCCCTTTATAGCCATTTAATTTTAGGTTCTGTTTTATTTATTATCCGTTTAATATTTGCACGGTGCCTATATATGACGAAAAAAGTCATAAGCGAAACTACGATGATAAGCGGAAGGTCTTTATTGATGAAGACTGCGAAAATAATAGCAGATATACCCGCAAGCATCGAAGAAAGTGAAACATACTTTGTTATGTATAAGCAGAGGAAAAAAATAATAAGCATGGTTATAAACAAATACGGTGCGCAAAAAAGTAAAACACCGCCTGATGTTGCCACAGCCTTGCCGCCTCTGAAACCAGCAAAGAGAGGATACATATGGCCGACGACCGCAAAAACCCCCGCAATCAGTGGATTGATATTCGAATGAAACAACACAGGTAGTGATGCGGCAAGCGTTCCTTTTAGTATATCTGCAATCGAAACAGCTAATCCAGCTTTTACTCCGAGTGTCCTGAACGTATTCGTTCCTCCAAGATTGCCGCTTCCATGCTCTCGAATATCGGTTTTATAAAACGTCTTTCCGATAATAAGTCCTGATGGAATCGAACCAAGCAAATAAGCAAGGACGAAGATGATAATTATTGTTGCCATGAAAATTTCTCCTTTTTAAATATTCCAGTTCTTTTATTGTATCATGTAATTGTGAAAACGCCATCCTTCTCTTAGCAGATTCCTTTGATGATTTCCTATAGTATTCATCACTTTCATTCTGTTAAAATAAAACTTGAAAAAAGAAAAGGGGGATTTTCTTTGCCAGACCGCGGGTTAAAAAATACAAGTATACATAGATTAATGGAAATATTTTTGGTTTCGCTAAAGCTCGGGCTTACATCGTTTGGCGGCCCTACAGCACATTTAGGTTATTTTCACAATGAATATGTAAAAAAGAAAAAATGGATCGATGAAACCACGTATGGAGATTTGGTTGCTTTATGCCAATTTTTGCCCGGTCCTGCGAGCAGCCAGGTTGGTATGGGAATAGGGATGATGCGTGCAGGCATTTTTGGTGGAATTTTATCTTTTCTTGGATTTACACTTCCCTCTATTTTATTGTTGTCTGCTTTCGCTTTATATATAAAAGATAAAAATATAGTAAATCAGGGATGGGTGTCAGGCTTAAAAATCGTTGCTGTAATCATCGTCTTCCAAGCAGTAATGGATATGGCCAAAAAGCTGGCTAATGGAAAGAAAAAAGGGAGTATTGCGATATTATCTGCTGCTACAATCTTCCTGTGGAGTTCCAACGGAATGCAGCTCATTATCATAACTCTGGCGGGAATTGCAGGGTTTATATTTTTGAAAGAAGAAAAAGATCCTGATCAGAAAAGATTTCATATTCCCATTTCAAAGCGAACTGCCATGGGAGCTTTCATTCTTTTTTTGCTACTTCTATTTCTTCCTAATTTAGCGTTATTTATCAATAACTCAGAGTTAGAATTATTCGGTAAATTTTTTAGAGCGGGTTCGCTAGTTTTTGGAGGAGGACATGTGGTGCTTCCTCTACTTGAAAAAATAGTGGTTCCACAAGGATTAATAAGCAAGGAGGCGTTCCTTGCTGGGTACGGAGCCGCGCAGGCAGTACCAGGCCCTCTTTTTACCTTTTCTTCCTATTTAGGAGCTGTAATCGGTGGATGGAAACAAGTCATTTGGTGCACCCTTGCGATATTTCTTCCAGCTTTTTTATTAGTTGTTTCTGCGCTGCCATTCTGGGATTATTTACGACATAAAGCAGGGATTCAGGGAGTGTTACTAGGTGTTAATGCATCGGTTGTCGGAATTTTGCTTGCAGCGCTCTATGATCCACTCTTTGTGAATTCGATTACTAGTGGAAAAAATTTTGCTCTTGGAGCATTTCTTTATGGGCTCTTGGCAATCTGGAAGCTTCCTCCTTGGATGATAGTAATCCTGGGAGCAGTTGGTGGGCAGGTTCTTTTGCGTAATTAATAAAAAAATTAAATTGATTTATATATGAATAAAACCAAAGTCCTTCTAAGTGGCTTTGGTTTTTTCTATTTGCAATTTTATTAATTTAGTAAAAGATTGTGAAAAAGTGTAAAAATCATGTAAAATAAGGAAGCACTAAATTACTTAAATCCTGGCATTGGAGGATCCGAAATGACAATTGTAAATCCCTCAAGGGAAGAGTTGGGTTCCCTGTTAAAAAAATCAAAACGAATCGCAGTTGTGGGCCTAAGCGATAATCCTGAGCGTACTTCCTACATGGTATCTGAGGCAATGCAAAATGCTGGATATGAGATAATTCCTGTCAATCCTACGATCAAGGAAGCATTGGGCGTAAAAGCGGTCTCATCACTAAAGGAAATAAAAGGCCATATTGATATCGTCAATGTATTCCGTCGTTCTGAGCATTTAATGGATGTGGCCAAAGAGTTCATTGAAATTGATGCCGACATTTTTTGGGCGCAACTCGGTGTTATGAATGAAGATGCGTATACATTTTTAAAAAATAAAGGATTTACAGTCGTTATGGATCGATGCATCAAAGTGGAACACGCATTAACAAAATAATTCATCATTCCGGCATGAGGACACCATTTCATGCCGATTTTTGTTGTTTACAGAAGAATCAACAAGTATGATGTGTATAAGCCTATTTATTCGTTTTTTTAATATTACAATTTTATGTGGTTTTTACATAACGCATTTGCCAAATTCAAATAAATCGATACAATATTACATAGACGCTACATAAACATGTGATAATATAGGCATAGAGAACATTCGTTCCTTAAAAGAATTTCATGCAAAATTAAAGGAAACTGATTTTACCGAAACGAATATATAAAACGACTATTTGTCAGCAAATATGATTCGTATTTGCTTTTTGTATGGACTGAAAGGGGTATTTTAGTGGCAAGAACTCAACAACCATTTGATTACAATGATGATGCCATTCAAGTTTTGGAAGGATTGGAAGCTGTCCGCAAACGGCCGGGCATGTATATCGGAAGCACGGATGCGCGAGGTCTTCACCATCTCGTATACGAAATAGTCGATAATTCGGTCGATGAAGCGTTAGGCGGGTTTGGCAATCAAATCATTGTCAAAATACATAAAGACAATTCGATTAGTGTGGTCGATAGAGGGCGTGGAATGCCAACCGGCATGCATAAGCTTGGCAAACCAACACCTGAAGTCATTCTAACTGTCCTCCATGCTGGAGGGAAATTTGGACAGGGCGGATATAAAACAAGCGGAGGGCTTCATGGTGTTGGTGCCTCTGTTGTTAATGCATTGTCCGAATGGCTCGTGGTGACGATTAAAAGAGATGGCTTTGTTTATGAACAACGCTTTGAGAATGGCGGAAAGCCTGTTTCCACTCTTGAAAAAATCGGTAAAACGAATCAAACCGGTACAACAATACATTTTAAGCCAGACCCAACTATTTTTTCGACAACAGCTTATAACTACGAAACGCTGTGTGAAAGGTTAAGAGAGTCTGCCTTTCTTTTAAAGGGATTTAAAATTGAAATTATCGATGAACGACATGATGTCAATGATGTATTCCATTTTGAAAGCGGCATTAAAGCGTTTGTCGAATATTTAAATGAAGAGAAAGACACCCTTCATCCAGTAGTCAGCATTGAAGGAGTTCAAAATAGTATAGAAGTTGACTTTGCATTTCAATTCAACGATGGCTATTCAGAAAATGTTCTTTCCTTTGTAAACAATGTACGTACAAAAGACGGGGGTACACATGAAGCTGGATCAAAAACAGCGATGACGCGTGTGTTCAATGATTATGCCCGCAAGGTCGGACTGTTGAAAGAAAAAGATAAAAACCTTGATGGTGCAGACATTCGTGAAGGGCTGTCTGCCATCATCAGTGTAAGAATTCCGGAAGAGCTGCTCCAATTTGAAGGACAGACGAAAGGTAAACTTGGAACGAGTGAAGCGAGATCTGCAGTTGATGCTGTCGTTTCCGAACATTTATCGTATTTTCTGGAGGAAAATCCCGATATCAGCTCTCTGCTCATCCGAAAAAGCATTAAAGCCTACCAGGCACGGGAAGCTGCCAGAAAAGCTCGTGAAGACGCGAGAAGCGGAAAAAAGCGAAAGCGTTCAGACGCGATTCTTTCCGGGAAATTAACTCCGGCACAATCTCGTAATCCATTGAAAAACGAACTTTATCTCGTCGAAGGAGATTCTGCAGGAGGCTCTGCAAAACAAGGGCGCGATCGCCGTTTCCAAGCAGTACTTCCTTTAAGGGGTAAAGTTATCAATACGGAAAAAGCAAAACTTGCCGATATCTTTAAAAACGAAGAAATCAACACGATTATTCATGCGATAGGCGCGGGTGTCGGTGCTGATTTTAATCTTGAAGATGTAAATTATGAAAAGGTCATTATCATGACCGATGCTGATACGGATGGTGCCCATATCCAGGTATTGCTGCTTACGTTTTTTTACCGGTATATGAAGCAGCTAATCGAAGCAGGAAAAGTGTTTATCGCCTTGCCCCCTCTATACAAGGTAAGCAAAGGATCAGGGAAGAAAGAA
>JAUZPT010000155.1 GCA_030705745.1 Bacillota bacterium
ACCTTGAGGGTACGCTCGCTGAGAACACCCCTGGGAGGGCGGATATACTTCATTTCTTTTATCCCTGTCAATTCCTCATTCCGACTTCTTACTTTTTCGAGTTCTTCTTTTATTCTTGCATCGTTGATGGTTGTCAGGTCCGGGTGGAACCAGGAATGGTTGCCGATAATATGGCCTTCTTTCACCATTCTTTTAACAAGATCAGATGCGGAATCCAAATAATGCCCGGTTACAAAAAATGCTGCCGGCACTTTTTCTTTTTTTAAAACATCCAGCACTTTTTCTGTATAGCCATTTTCGTAGCCATTATCAAACGTTAAATACACAATTTTACTTTTGGCATCGCCTTTGTAAAAACCGCCATAGTACTCAAGCAATCGGTCCAGCTGCTGGCCCGCTTCTCCCTGCTGTTCATTGGCTCCCTTCTTAAAACCCCAATGAATGGGCAGGTTTGATACTTCTGCATTCGTGGGAGCCGGCAGGCAAAGCATGAACAAACATGCAATCAGTAGCATTTTCATTTTCACAATCATTTCCCCCATATGAACTTTTTTCTTATTATTTGATAAAAAGGAAAGGAAAATGAATGGGATAAAAAGGAATTTTCAAAAAGGAGAGTATATTCGATTCTTATTAGGACCAGAGGAATGCAAATCTAATTGGTTTAATAGATAATTGGCTTGACGTTGTGTTGGAACTCCGAGAAATTCACGAAGTTTTTTATTGGTTAATTGAGGTTCAATCAGAAGAAAATAATCGTTGATTGCCTGCTTGTGTACTTCGTGGTCAAGATGTCTACAATTCGTGCAAAACCAGCTAGAGCGTTTAAACTCCATAGGCCGATGGTTGCAATTCGGGCAAAATACACCTGTAAGCAGCTCAGATTGATTGATTTCGAATTTCTTCAATACATTATCTTCATACATGGTATCATTCATTAGGAAAAGCTTCTTTGCTTTTCCAACGAGCTTTGTATCCCAAGTTTGTTGAGAATTCTTCTTTTCAAAAGAAGTAATTTTATCAAGCAAATGATCGGCTTTGCAAACAGTTTCATAAGCTTTTTTATATCCTGGCGTCGCCCTGACGATTGTCGAAAGATTGCTAATCACAACGAGATGTTCAATCGGAAGTGAAGGAAGTTTTTGATGTTGCAGCCACTTTTCCAGATGGAAATGTTGGCGTTCTACTTGGGCAATTGGATCAGGAAAGCATTCCATCTTTCCTTTGTATGTTCGAAATAATTGATCAAATTCCTTATCGAAAAATAATTCACCTGAGTAATTTTTCACTTCTAAAATAAGTATTTGTTTAGCTGAAAGCAGTAAAAAGTCAATTTGGAATTTTTGTTCCTTGTAAGTAAGTCTGAGGTTATGAAAAATGAGGAATTGATCTGCAGGATTTTGACTGAGGTAAAATTCTAAACTTTTTTCTCCTTTGTATCCAGCCTTTCTTCGCGCCAGCATTTCTTCAATGTTTTTTCTTTTCGGGTGATCGAATGGAAGGCGACGGAGTAGGGTTTCAAGCTTAACAATTATTAATGGAGCCGAAATAACTTTTACAAACAAAATATCACTCCTCACAATTAAATTAACTACTCTTTTCTATAAATTTCGGAAAAATTCCTGCTTAAGGTGGGACGCTACAGAGAAAATATAAATCCCCTCACTTTTGAATTGATTCTACTGTACTTTTGCGATATTATCTGTGATTTTTTATCTACAATTTGGAGATCAGTATTTAAATTTCCCTTTTCCGCCAGCAATTTTTTTCGATGCATTTTGCTCTCCCCATGATGTTATCTACAATTTTTCGGACTTTATCTACAAAGTTTAGGATTTTATCTACAAAGTTTCATGTTTTATCTACAATTCCCAGCATTTTATCTACAATACTCTACCTTACCTTTAATTCACATTTCTCACCGCCCCCCAATTTGCGAAGTATTACCATTCCAAAAAACAAAAAAGAAGACAGGCACTTGCGCCCATCCCCCATGAAACATTTTATTTAAACACAGGCTCTTTAAATTGTGCTAGTTTTTCCATTGAGCTTTTATCAACTTCTGCATGCAGGCTGTGGCCGTGGGAATCCATCGTCACTACCGCGGTGAATCCTTCCACCCGAAGGTGCCACATGGCTTCAGGAATGCCGAATTGCATAAGATCCACGCCTTCGACAGATTTAATGCAGTCTGCATAATATTGTGCTGCGCCACCTATGGCGTTCAAATAAATACCACCGTGCTCTTTTAGCGCTGCAAGGGTTTTTGGACCCATTCCGCCTTTACCGATGACTGCGCGTATGCCAAATCTTTTCATGATATCGCCTTGATACGGCTCTTCACGGATACTTGTTGTCGGTCCTGCAGCCTTTACATGCCAAGTGCCTTCTTCATCCTTTAACATAACTGGACCGCAATGGTAAATAACTTGACCATTCAAATCAACCGGTGAATTGTGATCGGATAAGTATTTATGGATAGCGTCGCGGCCGGTATACATCATTCCATTGATGCGAACGACGTCTCCCACTTTCAATTGGCGAATTTGCTCTTCCGTAATTGGCGCTTGCAGGGTAATCATGCTTTCCTCTGCGGACGCTGCTGTTTCTCTTTCTGCATCTGTTTGTGCGAAGTCGATATTTTCCCCCTCACGGTACATCCAGTCCACAATCTCACCGTTCTCTGCATTTACGCTGACTCCAAGTCGGCGATATGCCCAGCAATTGTATGCTACCGATACGAAAAAGCTTGCTGGAATGCGGTTGATGACACCAACCTTACAACCGAGCAATGTCGTTTCACCGCCAAAACCCATTGTACCAATTCCAAGCTTATTCGCATTTTCCATCACATACGCTTCAAGCTCACGCAGTTTCTCATTCGGATTCTCATCGTCGACAGAGCGGAAAAGCTGTTCCTTTGCCAATTCATATCCTGAAGTCCGGTCGCCACCAATGCCTACGCCGATAAAGCCGGCGCTGCATCCCTGCCCCTGTGCCTGGTACACCGAGTGTAGGATACATTTGCGAATGCCATCCAAGTCACGGCCAGCTCTTCCAAGTCCTTCGAGTTCACATGGAAGGCTGTATTGGATATTTTTATTTTCACAGCCGCCTCCTTTTAAAATAAGGCGGGCATCGATATAGTCTTTTTCCCACTGTTCAAATTTGATAACGGGGGTGCCCTCTCCCAGATTATCACCACTGTTGTCCCCCGTTAACGAATCAACCGAATTCGGGCGCAGCTTTCCGTCCTTAGTCGCCTGTGCAATCGCTGCTTTAATCGCTTTTTTCATTTCGATTTGATTCGCACCAACCGGTGTTTTAATTTTAAACGTAGGGAGGCCAGTATCCTGGCAAATGGGTGACACTTGATCATCGGCCATTTTAATATTGTTCGTGATTGTTGCAAGGCTCATCGCAGCACGAGTTCCCGCATTTTCTTTTTCCTTCGCTTTTTGGATAGCTCGTCGAACGTCTCTCGGCAAAATCGTTGACGTTTCTACAATCAGCTTGTACATGCTTTCCTGGAATTTTTCTATGTTCATTGTTTCGTACCCCTTCCCCATGCTCCTCGTTAGTTAACTATTTTATTATGAATTTTATAATTATTTTACCGGTATTATTATACTCCTATCGGGAGGTGATTAAAAGACTAAGCTTGTAAACGATTACATCGATCATTGTCGAATGCAGCAACTATTTCCAGGGAAATAGACAAAAATCAACACAAATCTCATATTGCTGTCGAAACGTTTTTTTTATAAAAATAAAAGAGCCTGATGCAACAGGCTCTACTTTTCACGCGAATTAAATTCGTGGCATTTCGATTCAAGATCGTCAATCATCGAAATCAAACGATCAATATCTTCCACATCCGTATCTTCTGGATCGATGGCCTCGAGGACTTCAAGAAACATATTTAATCGTTGTTTTAAAAAGGAAACTTGTGAATTTTTATCATTAATTGCATTGCCCATGATGATCTCTCCTTTCTTACACATGAAACCGTCGCTATACAGGTCTTTGCAGTTTTACCGTTTCCATCCTAACGGAAATGAGGAAATATAGCAATATTATTTAGAGTATGATGCCCTAAAACAAGCATCAATCATTTAATCCAATTGCTGTTCCTTCGCGACTTGAGTCTGCAGCTCCGAATAATTCCTTCGTGTCAGGATCTATTTGGATGGCTTGAATGTTGCCAATAACATGTGGTTCATCTCCAAATTGATAGCCCATTGATTCGAGTTTTCCTTTGCCAAACATGTCGATTCCTGATTCCCAAGAAATTAACGGGCCAGGACTTGCGAAAATCCTTGGCTCTTCAATCGCACTCTTTAGATCCATTTTGAAATCAATAATATTGATGATTGTCTGGAATACAGAGGCAATAATGGTGGGACCTCCAGGAGAACCAAGAGTTAATACTGGCCTTCCATTTTTAAAAAGGATTGTCGGGCATTTGCAGCTGACTGGACGCTTTCCAGGTCCTGGTTCGTTAACCCCACCGGGAATTGGATCAAAATCTGTCAATTCATTATTCAGGAAAATTCCGTAACCGGGAACCATAATACCTGAACCAAAAGGATGCTCAACGGTGGACGTACATGCTACGATATTTCCCCATTGATCGACGACCGTAAAATGAGTGGTTTCGCTCTTCTCCATATCATCCGGCTGGCGCACTATATTTTTTGCGGCTTTCCCTTCATATTTCCATGGATTTCCGTAGTCAATTTCATTATTGCGATTCTCAAAATTAATCATTTTTCTTCTCTCAGCTAAATAATCATCATGGAGAAGTCCGGTTATCGGTATATCATTAAAGCGAGGATCAGCCAAGAAGGCAATTTTATCAGAAAAGGCCAACCGCATGGCTTCCGCATAAAGATAGTACATTTCCCATGATCTTGAACCATATTTTTCTAGAGGGTAGCTTTCTAATAATTTTAAAAGATAAAGAAGGATCGGACCCCCTGCGCTTGGTGGGCTCGAGGAAGCTATTTTGTAACCTCTATATTCACCCCACATCGGTTCATCAATCGTAATTTCGTAATTTTTTAAATCTTCAAGTGTCATAAAGCCACCCAAATCGCCCACAGCTTTCACGATGGCTTCTCCTATTTCCCCTTCATAAAAGGCAGAGATGCCTTCTTTTTGAATGATCCTGAAGCTTTTTGCAAGATTTTCTTTTTTTATCCTATCTCCCTCTTTAAATCCTTTTCCTTCTGGAAAAAAAAATGCCCTGCCTTCGTCTCCCAATCGATAATTAAACAACTCAAGCGCCTCCATCAGCACCCAATTCATCGATATGCCCTCTTCCGCGACCAAAGCAGCAGGCTCAATTAATTCGGCAAGGCTTTTTGTTCCGTATTCGCGCAGTGCGGCGTCCATTGCTTTTAGAATGCCTGGTATGGCAACTGCCGTGGCATGCGTAGATCTTTTTTTAAATTCAATTACTTCCCCTTTATCATCCAAGAACATTTTGGGATTTGCCGCTTTCGGGGCTTCTGAATGTCCGTCAAAAATCTTGGTCGTATTCGTTTCTCGGTGATGGACCATCATAAATCCGCTTCCGCCAATTCCCGTCATCATTGGCTCGACAACATTCAGTGCAAATTGAATAGCAACAGCGGCATCAATGGCATTTCCGCCTTCTTTTAACACCTTTTCACCAATCTGCGAAGCAATCGGATGGGCAGTGGCCACCATTCCTTTTTTGCCTCTTGCTGTTTCTCTTTCTATATTGCAACGATTAGAGCGTGTAATAAGCGGTTTTTTATTTTCCAAAATTCTTCCTCCTGTTGAGCTGTATTTATTAAGTTACTACCCCCTAGTATTCCCAATAAAACTGGTGCCTACTGCCATCACTAGGGCATGTTTGTTTACATAGCAAAAAGCTGACCAGCAAATTGGTCAGCTTCCTGTCAATTTAAAAATTTTACCGTATTACTTACCCTTGTAAGTATTTTTGTTCTTTTCGTCCTTTGGACTGTAACTGCCTGATTTATCTTTACTTGAAGTGCTTCCATAAGACCCAGTTCCTTGTGATGAAGCTGCATCACCATTCGTTACACTCGTTGTAGAATTTATTGTATTTCCCATTCCATATGAGGTGCTGTCACTGCTTGTTAAATTTGAGCTCTTATCAGCAGTATCACCTGTTAAACTTTTTGAATATAAATCATCTGATGATGAAGATGTATCTGTTGCTGAAGTAGTACCATTAAAGCTGGAAGACGAATCTTTTGAAGTTAAATTAGACTCTGTTGAATTAGAAGATATAGTAGAAACAGAGCCGTCAGAACCGCCTGTTGTGGTAACACCTTTTAATTCACTGCCTGCGTCGACAACCTTCGAACCAATTTGCTGAATTTCTTCCTTTACATCCCTAACCGTGCTAAGTGCTTCACTGGACATTTGTTTTACATCGCCCATCTTGCTGAAAACATCATTGTTTAGTCGTTCGTATAGATTTTGTGCATCATTCATCGCATCTTTTAGAACAGTGGATGCTTGGTTGAACTGCTGAACCATTTGCTCTTTTACATCCGTTGGATTTTCGATAACATCATTAAGCATTTTTTGAGATGTGGATTTTAGCTCGAGTGCTGTTTCTTTTACTGAACTTCTTGTTGCTGCGTCCAGAAGCGAAATAATACCTCCGATGACACCGCCAATCACGACGCCTTTTAAAAGCTTGCTGTTTTTTTCAGTTTCAGTCATTGTCTGATTCATCTACTATTTCCTCCTCTATTTGGCAAATCAACTACTTGTTTACGCTTGCTTTCCTAATTCCCCTTTTGCTGGTCAAATAAACACTCCAATCAAACTTCTCATTTTTTTACGCAAAAAAAAGACTCCTGCCAATAAGGCAGAAATCTCCATCCATTTTCATCTTGGCTTAGCGGTTGCAATGAAGCCGAAGGATACATGG
>JAUZPT010000156.1 GCA_030705745.1 Bacillota bacterium
ATCCCACATTAAATATTTATTTTGATAAACGGCCTGTTTATAGGCCGGCTTCATATCGGGCGCACTTCCGTAAGGAGTCCTGATTAAAAAAGATTCGACCCCCGTAACCTCTTTTAACGTTTTCCTATCCTGGTTCATTTCACCCAAAACGCTTTCAACCGACGCATAAAATTTCTTCCGGTCATGCGTTACACCATGCAATCCGACACCTTCTCCATCCTTCACCATCCTCTTCACCGCTTCGGGGTATTTGCGGATATTCCCATCAAGCATGAAGAAAGTTGCTTTCGCATGATAATGATCAAGCAAGGAAATAAGATCGCCAGAGAATTTCTCTGGTCCGTCGTCAAACGTCAAGTAGATGATTTTTCTCGCAGGAGTAGGCGGGATTTGGCTCCCAACAGCGGTGCCCTTCTTTTTTTCAGCTATCGCTGGAGGAAGCACCGGTTTCTCAATGAGAGGATTGCCATGACCGTTCGTTTTTTTAGGCTGTTCATGCGGATTTTTTATCGATGCATGTGCATTATTATTGAAATAAGTTGCTCCCATCATCGGAATCGTTAAAACAGTCAAAAGAAAAAAAACGGTAAATAGTTGCAGTAATTTACTTTTGGTCGATAACACCATTACACATTCCCTCTTCGATGTGGATTTTATTCATGGATACTGACGAATAAAATTCTTCTATGTTACTAAAATATTAATTATGTTACAAATATATTATAGATCAACGAAGATTAATAGATTCCACGGTACTATTTTTACCTTAAAAATAGTGAGTATGGCATATAATTTTTCAAGGAGGCGCAATTAGCTATTATGATCAGTTACCAATGTATCTTGAATAATAAGATTTTGCAGTAGCGATGTCATTAGTTCCGTGTATGAGTGCCCTTCCTGTTTGAAAAAAAACCATTGTTACATACTCATCAGGGTAAAATCGGAGCAGAAAGGAATTGAACTCCACTTCTCCACTCGCTTTCAACCGTGCTGCTGTTTTTTCAAAATCGAGGTCAAGCCCGTTTCTCGGATTAATCTGTACCGTATTCCGTCCACATAACGATGTATAAACCGTTTGCCGATCCGATGATCGATCCAAAAAGTCAAATTGTTGTTGAACACATGCGGGGCATGAAGGATTTTTCCCATTAGAGACATCCATTTGCAAATACGAAGAATGCCATATATCGAGTTGTTCCAGATTCGGATTGGTTTGGGCACCAACCAATATCTTTATTGCCTCTACTGCTTGAAACGAACCAATAATATCTGTGATTGAAGATAGAACGCCAATCGTATCGCATGTTTCACCTAACCCAGCCGGAATATCAGGAAAAAGGCAGCGGTAACATGGTGTCTTTCCCGGAATAATGGCAGCAAACATTCCCCGTGAACTGACCGCACCCCCATACACCCACGGAATACCCCATTTAATTGCCACATCATTCATTAAATAGCGGGTCGCAAAATTATCCGTGCCGTCGATGATGACATTTACATCTTTTAAAAGCTCTTCGGCATTTTCCACATTCAAATCCGTGAGAATAGCCTCAATTTCTACCATAGAGTTGATTTCCTTCAATTTCCGTTGTGCTGCGATGACCTTCGGAATGTGGCCGAGGGCATCCTGTTCCGTATAAAGGGACTGCCTCTGCAAATTAGAAAGCTCCACCAGATCTCGGTCAATGATGCGCACAAAACCGACTCCTGAACGAACAAGATGATTGGCAATTACCGTTCCTAACGCACCCATTCCGACAATCGCCACACGACTTCTTCCTATTTTTTTCTGACCTTCCGCCCCAATCGGGTGAAATAGAATTTGCCGTGAATATCGATCAATTTGTTGCATCATTTACACCTCTTTTTTTCACAATCTAAAAAAAAACGATTCAATGTATCTCTTTAAATTAAATTTTACTAAAATTCTTATAATTATAAAATACAAAAAGGAATTTATTAGGTGAATATCTAATATTTAATAAGAGTATAAAATTTCCATGCGTTAATATGCGGAATGAAAGAGAGGTTCAATGATGATGAATCTAGGCGGATTTAAGAACAAGGAAATTTTAGTCGATTTAACAAAAGGTGTGGTTGGCTTCAGGGAACTCAACGAAGAAGATGCAAAAAAATACATCGGCGGCCGTGGCCTTGGCGTCAAGTATGTACTTGACAATGGGCCTGAGGTCGAGCCTTTTTCCGAAGAAAATGTTCTGTGCATCATGACAGGGCCTGTTACAGGCTCCCGATCTTCGATGAGCGGCAGATTGGCCGTTGTAACAAAATCCCCACTAACCGGAACTGTTACCGATTCTCACATCGGAGGATGGACAGCCGCACGCCTGAAATGGGCAGGAATCGACAATATCATTTTTTCTGGTAAGAGCGACAAACCCGTGTATCTTTATATCGAAAACGGACAGGCGGAACTTTGCGATGCATCCGATGTATGGGGAACAAGCACGAGAGCAACTATCAAAGCGATGAAGAACAAATATGGTGAAGAAGACTTAAGCGTTATGGCCATCGGGCAGGCAGGAGAGAACACGGTCCGTTATGCCTCCTTCATCAATGAACATGACCGCGCAGCGGGACGCGGTGGCACCGCAGCCGTGGCTGGTTACAAAAAGCTGAAGGCTATTGTTATCAAAGCTACTCAAAAAGGCAATATGCCTGAGCCAAAGTTGAAGGAAGAGTATAAAGAAGCCAACAAAAAGGCCGTTCGGGCTATTTTGGACGGCGGATTGACAGCTCCAAACAAAGGCGGCCTATCCGTTTACGGTACAAACGTGCTGACGAACCTAATAAATGAAGTTGGCGCACTGCCGACGAAAAACTCACAATTCACGCATTGGGATGAGGCGGAAAAGCATAGTGGAGAATACGTGAACCAGCATCTACTCGTTAAAAACAATACATGCCATGCCTGCCCTGTCGGCTGCAAAATTGAAGTCGAAGTGAAAGATGGAAAATATAAAACCAGAGTGGAAAGCATTGAATTCGAATCCGCATGGTCAGTTGGTTCCAACTGCCTTTTAAGCGATGCCGAAGCCATTTCCTTTTTAATAGATCGCTGCAATGAATATGGAATTGATACGATCGAGCTTGGACATGCGTTTTCCGTCACGATGGAAGCATATGAAAAGGGCTTTATCACGGAAGAACTCCATTGGGGCGATGCGGATGCTATGATCGAACTAACAAGAAAAATTGCTTTCCGAGAAGGCTTTGGCGGAGTATTGGCTGAAGGCCCGGCACGTGCAACTGCTCTTTGGGGTGTTCCAGAATTGTCGATGTCCGTCAAAGGACAATCAATTCCGGCTTATGATCCGCGTGGAATTCAAGGAATCGGCCTTGGTTATGCAACAAGCAATCGCGGCGCCTGCCATTTGCGCGGGTATACCGTTGCCAGTGAAATTGCCGGTATCCCAGAACCAACCGATCGCCTCAAGCCGGAAGGTAAAGGAGAATTGCTGAAAATATTCCAGGATATGCTCGCCTTCTCCGACTCAATGAATATTTGCAAATTCTCGTCTTTCTCCGAAAATGCGGAGCACTATGCAGAACAGTATAGCGCTATGACGGGCATTCCGATGACGGCTGAAGATGTCATGAAAGCGGGCGAAAGAATTTATAATCTTGAACGCTATTACAATAATTTGGCAGGATTCAATAAGCGCGAAGACGATTTCCTTCCAAAGCGCTTTACCGAAGAGCCTGCATCAGGAAATAGCGCCGGTGTGGTCAGCCGAATGGATATCATGCTCGATGAGTATTATGAGGTTCGTGGCTGGAAAGAAGGGTTGGTTCCTGAAGAAAAACTGCGTGAACTGGGCATTATCAATCCATCGTCAGGACAGCTCGTATAAATTTTGCACTCAAAAGGCTTCTGCGAATCTTGCAGAAGCCTTTTATCATGTGGGAACAATGCCGTTATCCACCAATCCTCGTCGTTTTATAGCGATAATTTTTGATTAGTTCCTTCAGGAGACATTCATCTTCCGCATAAAATCGAATTCGGACAGCATTTACTTTAAATGTGTTCGTGAACGACAATTCCTGCTCATCCAAAATTTCGCCTCTCCATCCCTTTCCCACCAAAACGTTGGGAAGCGAATCGCTCATTTGTTTTCCACCAAGCTCGGTGAAATACATTTCTAGATGCTTTCGATTGATACCACGAAATTCCAATAGTTGTTCAGGCATGTTATTATCCACCTGCAACAGGTGGAAAAAGGGCGAATTGATCATCTTCTGAGACCTTTGTCTCGAGCCCCTCCGCATGGATGATGTTTCTTCCGTTTATGTATACATGGACAAATGGAAGCAACTCTTTTTCTTCAGTGAATAACTCATCCTGCAAGTCAGGAAACATACAAACCATTTTATCAAGTACATCGATTACCCGGTCGCCCTCTGGTTGAACCTCCACTTTCACTCCGCCACAAATTTGACGGAGATTCGCAAACACCTTCACTTGCACTATTATCCACCCCTCTCTTCTTACTTCCATAGTAAAGCTTAGTCTGTCTGCTGTCATCCGCAGATTATTAAAAATTTTCCTGAAAAAAGAAACGGATTTATTTATCCCCGATTCGGGTATTCCTGTTAATAGGGAGAAAGGAAGGTAGAGTTTTCAATTGACGCATTCAGTAAACACTCGATCTCGGGTTTCTCCTGTTCCTGAATTTTTGTTTAGATTTCAAGAAAAAGGATACCCTATTTTCGAGCGTTAGTTCGGTAGATAAGATTGGGAGGACGATTGCATGGATTTGCATAATGGAAGTTTATTTTGGCCGACGACAGCGGCAGAAACATTCCACGAGCGAAAGAAACTGCCGATCGATGATCATTACGATGTGTTAATCATCGGGGGCGGCATGTCTGGCGCTCTGTGCGCCTATACGCTTTTGCAGGAAAACTTAAAAATCGCATTGGTCGACAAACGCGTGATGGCGACTGGCAGCTCATCCGCCAATACCGGACTGCTTCAATTCTCAAATGATATTATGCTTTTTGAATTAATTGAACAAATTGGCGAAGAAAAAGCAGTCCGGTTTTATAAATTATGCCAAAGTGCGATCGGACAGCTCGAGAACATCGCCAACACTGCAGCAAAGGATAGTGATTTCATCCGTAGAAAAAGCATTTGCTTTGCAAGTACCGATGAAGATATAAAAAAAGTCCAGAAAGAATACGCAGTATTAAAAAAACACGGCTTTCCTGTAAGCTACTGGACCGAAGAAGACATGAAGCAGCATCTGCCTTTTTCAAAACCTGCGGCATTAATTACCCACGGGGATGCCGAAGTTAATCCTTTCACTTTCGTCCGCGGCATACTCGATTATGTAGAGCATAAGGGTGGCCATCTTTTTGAGAATGCGGAAGTAACGAACGTGACAGAGAAAAAGGACCACGTGTCCATTGAAACATCGATTGGCACGTTCCATGCCTCCCAGATCATTTATGCGATTGGCTACGAAACCCCGCCAATTGGAGAAAAAATAGGAGCAGATATTAATCGTTCCTATGCAATCGCAACACAGCCGATTGACGATCTCTCGGAGTGGGAAGGACGTTCACTGATTTGGGAGACAAAACGGCCTTATTTGTATATGCGAACGACAGCGGACGGGCGAATTATCGCAGGCGGACTGGATGAGGACGAACCTGAAGCTCCGCAAAGTGAGGATTGGATCAACAATCGTGCGCATCGTCTAAAACAGGAAATAGAAAAACTATTTCCGATGATGGATATTCAAATCGCCTATGCCTGGGGTGCAAGTTTCGGAGAATCTCTGGATAATCTCCCCTTCATTGGCAAACATCCTGATAAAAAAAGGCAATATTACTTGCTTGGCTATGGAGGAAATGGAACCGTCTATAGCATGCTCGGCTCACATATCCTGAAGGATTTAATTCTGCAGCGCCCAAACCCGGACGCAGAAATTGTGAAGCTTGATCGGTAAATGAACTTATTTATTGCAAAAAGGCCGTTCAATTTGAACGGCCTTTCTTAATGATTTAGTTTTGGATTTATTAATCAAACGTTTGATTAAATTTCAACGAAGCCTTATTCCCCCTCGTTTTTAATGGAACCTGGGCGGATATTTTTCGCATAAAAAATCTCATCCATTTCAGTCAAGAGGCGTTCGGTAATTTCCTCCAATTCATCCGGGTTCAGTTTATCCTTTGTATAGCCAAATAAATAATTGTTGATATCAAATTCTTTAAGCTTGCATTTCGTATGGAAAATATTTTCCTGATACACATTCACATCAATCATATCGAATAAATCCTTAATATCATGAGGAATGTAATTTTGAATCGAGCTGATGTCGTGATCAATGAATAGTTTGCGTCCACATTTATCCCTTGTAAAGCCGCGAACTCGATAATCGATTGACATAATATCTGTATCAAAAGACCGAATCAAATAATTCAACGCTTTAAGTGGTGAAATTTCTCCACAAGTGGAAACATCAATATCTGCTCGAAACGTGCTGATCCCTTCATCCGGGTGGTACTCGGGGTACGTATGCACTGTAATATGGCTTTTATCCAAATGCATCACGACAGAATCCGGAAGCGGACCAGGCGATGCATCGTATGATTCGTTCGGAACCTCGACCACAGGGCCTTCTGATACCAAAATCGTCACACTCGCTCCTTGAGGAACATAATCCTGCTTGGCGATATTTAAAACATGAGCACCAATGATTTCTGTTACATGCTTTAATATGCTCGTCAGGCGATCAGCATTATATTGTTCATCGATATAAGCAAGATATGCCTCTCGTTCTTCCTTCGTTCGTGTATAGCAAATATCATACATATTAAAGCTCAAACTCTTCGTCAAATTGTTAAAGCCATGTAATTCAATCCGTTGTTCCGGAGTCAGTTTCATTTTACATTTCCCCTTATATATTTATGTAAT
>JAUZPT010000157.1 GCA_030705745.1 Bacillota bacterium
ATTTTATGGTATCTCCCATCTATGGTGAAAGCGATATCAAACTATAAGAATTTACCATAATTATAGTGAAAAAACAATAAAAAAATTTGCCACAAAATTATAAAACAGCTTCAGAGGACTATAACTTATAAAAGTAAATTGAATGAAGGGACCAGTGTAGAGATAGCGTTTCCCCTGACAAATTGAATCAAAAAAATCCCTCCGCATCATGCGGGGGGATTTTTTTAAAAAAGGAAGGTGCGTACCTTAAAAAATTATCTTACGCCCTTCATGTACTTTTGAATTTTTGGTGAAATTGCGAATAGGATGAAGCCAAGAACGATGGATGCTCCACCGATGACACCAAAGTAAGTCATTTCCGTTTTTGGTGAATAGAACTTAACAATTTGTGCATTTAGTGCTTGAGCAGCTGCGTTTGATAAGAACCAAAGGCTCATCATTTGTGCAGAGAACGCTGCAGGCGCTAATTTTGTAGTTGCAGAAAGCCCTACAGGTGACAATAATAGTTCACCGATTACACAAACTAAATAGCTAAGAATGAGCCATAATGGGTTTACCAATGAATGTGCTCCGCCAAAATAAGCCGGAAGAAGGATAACGATGAATGATAGCCCTGAGAAAAGCAAGCTTAGTGCAAATTTTTGTGGAACAGATGGCTGGCGCTTTCCAAGCTTTACCCATAACCAAGCAAAAACTGGCGCCAATGTGATGATAAATAATGGGTTGACGGATTGGAACCAAGCAGGTGAAATATGGATGCCTGCAAAATCCAACTGTGTACGCTTGTCCGCATAAATAGCCAAAATAGTCGACCCTTGTTCTTGAATAGCCCAGAACATAACCGAAGCTAAAAAGAGCGGAATGTAAGCGATAATTCTTGAACGTTCTGTTGCAGTTGTTTTTGGACTGCGGTACATGAAAATGAAATAAAGTGCCGGAACTAAGAATCCTAAAATACCTACAGTAGCTACGAATGCATCAAATGTTAGCCAGCCTTGAGAGATTCCAAGAGCAACGATAATCGCAACAAGAACAACACCTAAACCAACAGTTGTAAAAACTTTTTTCTTTTCCGCAGGTGGTAAAGGATTTGAAACGAACGTACCTGCAAGTCCAAGGTTCTTTTTCTTTGTGAAAACGTAGACGAGTAAGCCTAAGAACATACCGATTGCAGCAATACTAAAACCTAAATGGAAATTATATTCCATTGCCTTACCGACGATTAGCGGAGAAAGGAATGCACCTAAATTGACTCCCATATAGTAAATGCTGAAGCCAGCGTCACGGCGAACATCTTCTTCGCTGTAAAGTTCGCCAACAATGGTTGAAATATTTGGCTTTAATAAACCTGTACCAATAATGATAAGGGCCATAGATGTAAAGAGCATGGCAGCGCTTCCAGGGATTGACAACGCAATATGCCCAAGCATAATTAAAATTCCGCCATAAAAAACGGTTCTCCCGGTACCGAATATCCGGTCAGATAACCAACCGCCAATGATACCAGACATATACACTAAAGATCCGTAAATCGACACGATGGCAACGGATGTGTTTTGGTCTAACCCTAGTCCGCCTTTTGTCACCGCATAGTACATATAGTAAACGAGGATGGCCTTCATTCCATAATAGGAAAAGCGCTCCCAAAATTCAGTGAAGAAAAGTGTAAATAAACCTTTAGGATGTCCAAAAAATCCTGTTTGCGGGACACTTTCCACAATTTTCTGTTTATTTAGATTCAACATACTAATACCTCCCTTATTCTCTTACTATAATACTTTTAATAGCTTCCTATTGTCAAAAGGAAATTTTTATATTTATACATAAACATTTAACAATAGAACTATTTAAAATAAACAGAACATTATATTTTTTTACAATAATAAATATTATTCGTTCGAAGAAGTCGTAAGGGGAATAAAAGGAGTTGTCTCTAGTAAAAGCGGATTTATGGAGAATTGTGTGATAGTTTAAATATAAATTGACACTACTAGATAGAATTGTTCTTCTGTAATAGATGTAAGAGGGAACTGAAGGATTGGTAGAGAGAGTATGCATATCAATGGGGTACTTATTATTCAAGGAATAAGGTGAATGTCTTTATAACATGATGAAAGGGGGAGAAAAGGCGCACAGTGCGGGCACTGTGCGCTTGTTTGCATTCTATACGTTTTGGCCGTGGAAAACTATGAGAGCTGGCCGATGAAGCTTAACTGTTCAATATCCTTATTGTCAGCGGAACCATCGAGTATTTTACGCACGTCATTTAACATATCCGGAATGGATACGAATTCACCTTTTTTCCCTGTAAAGGCTTCGGCCACATAGAAGGGCTGGGTTAAATACGCTTCAAGCCGCTCACCGCGGTGGTAGGTTTGCAATTCAGATGCTGGGAGCTTTTCAATTCCATTTACGTTGACTAAAGAACGTAATTCACGGTAACGGCGTAGTAGTTTTTGCGAGCGCTGCTGAATAGTGGAATGATTTTGATCCAGATACGATCCTTCCAAAATGGAAGAAGTAGAGATGATGGGGTTCACCGCAGGGTAACGGTGTCTGGCTGCAAGGTCTGCATCGAGCTGCCATAGTGTTTCAAGTGGCCCATATGGAAGGTCTTCATCTACTGAATCGCCTCGTAAATCGACTAAAAAAGTAGTAATCGAATCATTCCCGACATTTTGTAATCGTTCTTGCAATGTATAGATTTGTCCTGTAATGACATGGGAACGATCCGCGGCAAAGACAACTTCTTTCACATTTCCCATTTGAATCAGTGCTTCATACGCTTCATCGATGGAATGAGCGACTACCTCCACGTCTGTCAAAATATCATTCAGTTCTGGATGTTCTCCTTCGGGCATCAATAAAATGGTTGCATAATTCTGGGTTTTTAATCGATGAAATACTTCAGCAAGAATGACTAATTGGCCCATTCCTGGTCGTGCAACGAGGCCTACAGTGCCTCCTTTTGTTAACGGTGCAAACAAATCCAATGTTTTGATTCCTGTCTCAATCATCTCCATCGTCTCCCCTCGAATAATAAGTTCATCCAAACTACATTCAGCAAGAGTGGCTAATGCAACCAATGTTCGAACCTCAGATCGGCCGACTGGAATTTTTCCAGTGCATAAATTGGATACGGTAGCAGGCCGTAAACCGACAGAACGAGCAGCACTTGTTAAATTCGGAACCTTCCGGCGCAACAAGGCCACATTTAAACGAATATCTTCCATTTTTTCCACCTCCTGTTACTTTAAAGAGTAATATATATTTCTTTAAAAAGCAATAATTAAAATACTTTATAACGTAATTATTTTTACTCTTTAATTTTAAAACGATTTGAAATGGGAAAATGAAGATGTACAAAAATTAAAGAATCCTTCAATAAATTTCACTTGAAGGTGTATTTAAGTAGGTTTTTGGAAACGAGGTCACGAATTAATCAAGAATGACAGATTATACGGGATGATGATTCGATGAAGATTGGGAAATTTGGAGAGCGTAATAAAGTGAGTATTGATACAATCAGGCATTATATCGATATGGGGTTGATCGTGCCGGAAAAGAAGGGAGGTCAGTATGTTTTTGATGAGCGCTGCCAAGAAGATCTGGAGCTTATCATCGAATTTAAAGGGATGGGATTCTCGTTAAGTGAAATTAAAACGATTCTCCTTTTTAATCATTTTGGCCATTTAACAGAATATGAACAAAACAGCTACTATCAATCACTTTTTAGTGACAAATTCACAAAAATTGAAGAGGAGATCGAACAGTTAACAGCCATGAAAGAGAATCTCCGGCTAAAAAAAGAACTGTTAGCGTCAAAATCCGAGGCTCCAGAGATCTTGACAGGTGTGGATTTAAAACATCTGGAATTGCTGCGATGCGTAAAGTGCAAAGGAACACTCACCCTTCATGAAGGAAGTATTCACCGAAATCAAATTATTCAAGGAAGCCTTATTTGCGACTGTGGTGAACAGTATACGATTGATTCTGGAATCATCATCGCCGGTGAACCTTTCAAACCGATCGGACCTGCCTCAGTCAGCCCACTGGTTACCGATTATATTCAGGGGACCGATTCCGCTTATTTGGAAAATCTTCATAAAGGGCTTCACTGGGCAAAACGGAAATTGGCACAATTTGAGTTGCAGCAAAAGGTATTACTTGAGCTGGGGTCAGGCGTGGGCTTTACTCTTCGAAATATTTACCCTTCCTTGCCTGAAAATTGCCTGTATATCGCTGTTGATCATAATCTGGAAAGGCATCGTTTATTAAAAAGCCTGATTGACCGGACGGGTTCCGGAAGTAAGGTTCTTTTTATTTGCGCTGACTTTTTAAATATCCCACTAATGAATCACTCGATTGACCTTGTAATTGATCATTCAGGAACCAGCAATTATAGCTTCACACATACGAATTTTCTCCTTGATGATGTCGATGTTTTACTGAAGAAAGACAGCCAATTATTAGGCTCCTATATTGTTTTCGAAAATTTTAGCAGCAAAAGCTTGATCGAAGCGAAGTACAGAGATGGTTTCAAGGTAGATCACATTAAGAAAAAGCTCGGTGCTTTGGGCTTTCACCTTTTGGAGGAGAGGAAATCCGGGTATGCCGAGAAACCGGGGCGATACGAAAATTTCTTCGTGCCGGGAGAGAAAATCTCCGGGTACTCATATTGGGGAAAAAGGTGGGGTTAACCCTGCCTTTTTTCATTTTTTTCTAAAAAAAAATGAAAATCAGCTATTGATGTCGGGTTGAGCCAACAAAGTAAGCTTGTAATATAAACATTACATGCGAGGTGCTTATTGATGGAAGCCGTTAAAATAAGAGTAAATGAAGGAAGAAACCGAAAGGAAATGAGTAACCTGTTCCTGTTTTCAGGTGGAAAGACGGTGTCGATCTTTGGGAGTGCTATTTATAATTTTGCGTTAAGTCTATATGTCCTGAAGTTGACTGGTTCTGCGCTCAGCTTTGCTCTAGCCTTGATGATCGGGTTGATTCCGATGATTATCATTAATCCGTTTGCCGGGGTAATCGCCGATAAATTCAATAAAAAAACACTGGTCATTTCCATGGATTTTTTAAATGCACTTCTGTTAGTGTCCGTTTATTTTCTGAGCAGGCAGTACGGCTTGAATTTGCTCATGATTTATTCCACGACGTTTCTTATGACGGTTTTCACCACCTTTTTTGGCGTAGGATTCGAAGCGGCAAAACCAAATATGGTAACCGATAAAATGTTAATGAATATTAATTCAATCAGAAAGATAATCGACTCGGTTTCATTGATTCTTGGACCGATGCTAGGGGGGCTGGTGTATGCGCTCTTTGATATCCGCTCGTTTATCATCATCAACGGAATTTCGTTTCTGTTCTCTGGATTATCAACGGTTTTTATTGATTTCAACTTTCAGGACGATCAAAAAGATGAGCGATCCGGAAAGGAAAAGATCCATTTTATGAAGGATATTAAAGAAGGTCTCTCCTATTTGCTTGAAAGAAAGAACATTAAGAATCTTTTTTTGGTCATGATATCATTGAATTTCTTTCTCGGCTTTTCCTTAACGGTACCACTTCCTTATATGATCAATAATGTCCTCAAATTAGGGTCGAAGGAATTCGGACTCATTCAGGGAGCCTTTCCGGCGGGCATGATTGTTGGTGCTTTGATTGTCAAAAAAATAACTGGACGGCTTTCGTATTCCACACTGTTAAATGTGTTAAGTTTTTTTCTGGCGATGTTCATGGTAATTTCCGGGATTCCGGTTCTGATGAAAAACTTTGAGTGGGACCATAATTTGTATGTAGCCTATTTTGCAACAGTCATGCTGTTTTTTGGTGTGATAGTGGCGCTGATTGATATCCCGATTTCGTATTTGATGCAAAAAATAATTCCGGAAGAATACAGGGGAAGGGTGCTCAGCATTGGCATCAGTATCGGAAAAACAATGCTGCCGCTTGCCATGCTGTCATCCGGCGCACTGCTTGGAATCATTCCTTCTTATATCATCCCGATAGGCGGTGGGGTTTTATTTTTCATCTTCAATCGAGTGTCCTCTTCAAAGGTGGTAATCAATCTTGAGGAAAACGGAGAAAAGGAAAATACTTTTATAGAGCAGCAATTACAGGATAAAAAATCACCCGCTTCTTAACAAGCGGGTGATTTTTTTAGATTAATGAACTCCTACCTAATCCGCGCGTGTTATCCTGTAAATAATAATTGCCGCTTGATAACAAGGTTTTAATCGACTTTGTATCGCCCAGCACACCGATTCCTGTACCAGATGTCGATTGATTGAATGAAGAGAAAGGAAAAGTAATAAAAATTCGGAGAAACACCATTCTAATGCGAGAAATTTATTGAAAAAAAGGAGATAGTGTACAATAAGAAAAAAGATACCATGAAAAGATAGGATGAAACGATGAGAAAAGAAGCCGTTTTAAAAGTGAAACGGAAATATACAAGCCAACTCAAAAGCGGCTACCCGCTCATTTCCAAAGAAGCATTAGTCTCTCCGAATGAACTCGAACATGAAGGTACGATCGTGAACCTTGTTGATGAAAAAAACAACTTTATCGCTAAGGGATATTACGGCAAACAAAATAAAGGTTATGGTTGGTTATTGAGCAGAAATGAACACGAAACGTTTGATCACGCTTTTTTTGAAAAGAAAATTAAAGCAGCAATTAACAATAGAGAGCTTTATTACGCAAGCAAGGAGACGACGTCGTTCAGGGTGTTTAATGGGGAAGGAGACGGCATCGGGGGCTTGACGATTGATTATTACGACGGATACTATCTTCTCACTTGGTATAGTCAGGGAATCTATCATTATCGGGACGCCATTCTGCTCTCACTTGAGAAATTGGTCAAATATAAAGGCATTTATC
>JAUZPT010000158.1 GCA_030705745.1 Bacillota bacterium
AGCCAGGATCAAACTCTCCAATATAGAGTGAGTGATTAGCTCATAAAGTTACGTTGGCAAGTTCCAGCGATCAAGATCGCTTTCACTTGGTCTTGCTTGTTTTGTTGACATTTTTGTTTGTTTAGTTTTCAAGGAACAATTTGTCCGTCGCCCGAAAGCGACTTAGTTAATATATCATATCGCCTTTCGAAGTGTCAACCATTTTTTTATCTTTTTCGCTTGGTTGCTAACTCTCTCGAAGAGGACATGAATTAATATATCATGCGATAAAAATGATTGCAATATAATTTTTATAAAAAAATCAATAAAAGTTAACATGCTTCTTAAATCCCTATTATTTATGAGTATTTCTCTCCTCTTTACCGTGCAATACTGCACCGGATTGAGTGACACCTTTACTAAAAGAACAAATCAATCTGTACTCATTTGCTTTTTCACTCTCCTGCTATTCAAAACAATGAAGGAAATTCCAGCAATAACAATAATGCCTTTCGAAAATTGAGACCATGTTCCTTTTCGAAATTTAACGAAGTTCCCCCCTTATGTTTGAGTTTAAAAAGGGGCAGCATGACCAATACAGATATAAATAATCGGTAAAAAACAATCACCCTAGAAGGCGATTCACATAATTTATAACGGAAGCCGAGACCGAAACAACTCCGATGATTAACGCGGTATATGGGTTTAATGGTGTGTTCTTATACTAGCTCCTTAATACATCAAAACTTTTCCACATGTTATATAGAAGGTATACAATCTATTAAAGACATCATATACTATTTTTTAATACCACTTTATTTTTCAGAATAATTCTTTGGTTGGACGTGAAGAAATGGAAATCGCTAATATGGAAATCTTATTTAAGCTTGGAATTTCTGCAGTTTTCGGGCTAGTAATCGGTCTTGAGCGGGAATTAAAAAGGAAACCGGTTGGCTTGAAAACGAGCCTCGTGATTTCAATTGTCAGCTGTTTGTTAACCATTGTATCGATTCAATCCGCATATACGTTCCCTGCCAGCGGACATGTAAAAATTACGATGGATCCTTTGCGCCTTGCCGCACAAATCGTTTCAGGAATTGGTTTTTTGGGAGCCGGCGTTATCATGCGGAGAGAAAATGATAGCATTACCGGACTGACAACCGCTGCGATGATATGGGGAGCCGCAGGAATTGGGATCGCAGTCGGTGCGGGGTTTTACTTTGAAGCATTCGTTGGAGTTGCACTGCTCATTTTGAGTGTGGAATTTGTTCCTTTTTTAATGAAGATGTTCGGACCTAAAAAATTGCGTGAAAAAGAACTTCGAATCATTTTGGTGATTAATGACAATCAACGAATCGACGATGTTGTCACATTCATAATGCAGCAAAATTATACAGTAAGAAAAATTCGCATTAAAGACCTTGAAGAAGGCACCCACCATGTGCAAATTTCACTTTCTGTAGACTACCATATTAAAACGACAGATGTTTATTACTTGCTTTCATCTCTTAACGGTGTGCATAGGACCGAGGTAGAGAGCATCTATTGAGAGCCAATAAATTTTGGCTCTTTTGCAAAATTTCTCTTGCATGTCCAGATGTTTGTCGTTATAATCATTTTTGTACCGTTACAACGGGGGATTAGCTCAGCTGGGAGAGCGCTTGCATGGCATGCAAGAGGTCAGGGGTTCGAGCCCCCTATTCTCCATCTCAAGAAAACCCATGCGTTAATTTAAACGCATGGGTTTTTTTTATATTTTAGCCATGATTTTAATCAAATTGCCTTGAATTCCAATAAAATAAAATGACAGAAGGCCAAAGCACGTACAGAGTACTCCTCCAACCATGATATCTGACGGATAATGTTAACTGCGACTTCTCCCACCCTTTTTTCAGTGCTCATAGGACGAAAAATAATTACTCTTCCACTGAACCTATAGAAAAAGAGTCTGCCACTAGTAAGGGAGACTCTTTCTTAATTATGCAGCTACGTCTCTTTTTTTGAAAACGTAGAAGGCGATCGATTGGAAAATGATAAAATAAACCGCGAGCATGATGACAGAAAATGATAGCGTCATACCGTCCACCATCGGCTCTCCTTCAAAATATTGCATTAAATCCGTATTGGCAAACAGGATATATTTGGCCCAGTTAAATTTCAAAGCAAGCAACCCGGTAAGTTCGCCACCAGTAAACAAAAGAAATATAGAAATTCCAATCGCGAGCGAGCTATTCCTGAATGCAGCTGAAATCATGAAAGCCATCGTGGCGAGCATGATCATTCCAATCGATTTCATTCCGTAAAGAATGATCAGATGAAGAGCCATGTTTTGTTCCGTAACTTTTCCGTTCAAATAATTCAAATACGGAACAGAAGTTTCAGGCGTACCAAACAAGATGACGCCCAGAAGCGATGAAAGTGAAAAAAGGATTACAAGCATCACGATGGAAAACATAATCACAGTTATATATTTCGAAACAAGTATTTTTCCTCTGCTAATCGGCCTGATTAACAAAAACTTGATCGTCCCCCATGTAAATTCGGAAGAAACAATTCCGGCTGCGATAATAATCGTGAATAACCCTGCTAATTGAATCATGCCAGAACCAGAAGAAACAAAATCCCAAACCGCGTATTTTTGCGTCGGTGGTATCGAATGGTTGATTTGATACTCCTTAAGGGCAATATTTTTTTGGGTAGCCTCGACTACTTGTTTTGGTGCATGCCCCATATTCTTAAGCTCCAGTTTCGCCTGGTTGACCTCCACTCGCATTGTCTGTTTCCAATTTTTGTCTTCTTGCGGATTTTCTTTAACCAACTGATATTTGACAATGCCGCCTACAAACATAATCATAAATACAAGCAATCCGGTCATAACGTATGTGCCCGGTCGCTTTAAAATTTTAAGCCATTCATTTTGAATCAGTTTAAACATGGGCTGCTTCCTCCTTGCTTTCCGTAACCTCCAAGAATCGTTCTTCTAATGTTTTCGTAATTTCTCTAACTCCGAAAATTTGAATCTCTTCAGTGACTAGTCCCTTCACTACGGATGGAACTTCTTCCTTTTTTATTGGAACTGCAATACCTTGTGGTGTAATCTTTAATTCTGAATCTGAAAGCATATTCTGCAAAAGAATTCTCGCTTCTTCTTTTGGAGCCACATCAAATTCATACAAAGTTTCAGACCCATTCACAAAATCATTGACCATTTGGACATCCACAAGCTTACCATTTTGAATAATCCCGATCCTGTCACACATCATCTCCATTTCAGAAAGCAGATGAGATGAGACAACTACCGCCATATCTCTTTCCCTAGCAAGCATTCGAAGATGATCCCTAATTTCACGTATTCCCGCTGGGTCCAGGCCATTCGTTGGTTCATCAAGTATAAGCACCTTCGGATCATGCAATAGTGATTGAGCGAGCCCGAGCCTTTGCCTCATTCCAAGGGAATACGTTTTTACATTGTCGTGAATTCGGTCCGTTAACCCCACTAGCTCTACTACCTCATCGATTTTCGCCTTCGGGATACTACTGGACATTCTAGCAAAATGAACTAAATTCTCGTACCCGCTTAAAAATTTATACATTTCGGGATTTTCAACGATCGCTCCCACATGGCTTATCGCTTTTTCAAAATCATTTTTAATGCTATACCCGGAAATTTTTATGTCTCCTGACGAAATACCAATGAGACCAACCATCATTCGAATCGTCGTTGTCTTCCCGGCACCATTTGGCCCAAGAAATCCAAATACCTCTCCTTTTCTCACCTCAAAACTTACTGAATCAATAATCGTTTTTCCTTTAATCTTTTTTGATACATTTTGAATCTCTACGATCGCTGTCATATAAACGCTCCTCTCACTCTAAAACTTTCATAAAAATGCTAATGATACCCGAATAATCACCTTTATACGATCAATCATTTGGAAATCCTTTACCTATTTCCCTGCACTTCAATCATAATTCTATAACGTTAATCAAAACACCTTCTCTAGTTTTAAAATGGAATACGACTTAAGGCGTATATGACATGGCTGTATTAAAAAAACTCCGCACTAGAACGTCGCGGAGTTTTATACCAATATTAATATTATTGGAAGTTTTTTTTGAATAAGTGTTTAATTACTTGCGATTTTTCTAACATTTTGGGTTTCAGTAATTTTTACTTCCAGCGGATCTGCCGCCTGCTTTGAGCGTTTAATAAAGAACGCAAGGAAAAGAGCGATACACGCAATGAAGACAGAAACTATAAATGAATCATTGATTCCTTCAAGCATAGCTTTCGTGCCGATATGCTGCTTCATCGCAAATAGTGCCTGTGGAGTTGGCTTTTCAGTTATATGTTTCATCGCTGATGCGGCCAATTCCTTTGCATGCGTTTTAGTACGGTTGGACATGATCGTAACCAATAACGCGGAACCAATTGCACCAGAAACTTGCTGCAGTGTATTGTTCATCGCCGTACCATGTGGATAAAAACGTGCAGGCAACTGGTTCAATCCATTTGTCATCACAGGCATCATCACCATCGATATTCCAAACATCCTGCCTGAGTAAATAAGAATTAACTGTGTATAGGAAGTATCAAGCGTTAATTTGCTTAAAAAGTAGGTCGTTAATGTTGTAATTGATAGTCCGACGATCGCTAAAACTCGGCCGCCAAATTTATCAAACAATTTACCTGTGATAGGCGACATGATTCCCATTAAGATGGCACCTGGCAGCAACAGCAAACCTGAGCGCATAGGAGAAATACCACGAATCGTTTGTACGTAAATCGGTAATAACAGCATGGCGGAAAACATAGCCATCGTGATTACAATTGATATAGCTGAAGATAATGCAAACATAGGATATTGATAAATTCTGAAATTAAGCATTGGTTTTTCAAGCTTAAACTGACGAAGAATAAACGTTACTAATGAAATGGTACCTACACCGATGGTCAAGTAAACTTGAGGACTGTCCCACCCTTTGTTGCCCGCGGAACTAAATCCATATAATAAGCCGCCAAAGCCTATACTCGATAGAACGAGTGACAATAAATCGAGACGAAGATCTACTTTTTCTTTTTTATCTTTTAGTAAGAAAAAACCAATCAGGAGCACTATAATCGCAATTGGCGTTACCAAATGGAACAGTATTCTCCAATTATAGTGTTCCAAAAGCCACCCGGATAGTGTCGGGCCAATAGCAGGAGCAAAGATAAAGACTAAGCCAAAAAGTCCCATTGCCGCTCCCCTTTTTTCAACAGAGAAACTTGTTAACATGACATTCATTAAGAGCGGCATCATAATCGCTGACCCTGAGGCCTGAACCATCCTTGCGATTAATAACACCGGAAAGGACGTAGAAAAGCCCGCAATGATGGTCCCAATACTAAATAAACTAATCGCGATTAAAAACAGTCGTCTGACGGAATATTTCTGAATTAAAAACGCCGTTGACGGAATCATGATTCCGTTTACTAGCATATATCCAGTGGAAAGCCACTGTACCGTTGAAGCTGTAATATTTAAATCCTTCATAATAGAAGGAAGTGCTACGTTAAGCAGCGTTTCGTTCAACATGGAAATAAAAGCCCCAATAAGCAGTATCGCTATAATCCCGTACGGCGGCTGATTGTTCTTTGAAATGGATTGATCCATATTTTTACCCCCTATAAACCCCTAGTTCATTTTTTTGTACTTTCGTTTCACATAAACATAATAATATACCGGCGGTCTAATTTTTGCAATCAAAAAAATTAAAGAATTAAATGGATTTGTATGTATGAATAAATTAAGGTACTATAAATTTATACAGGTAGTTCAATTAGAAGCTAAGGTGATTGATATGAACGATAGGAAGCTCAATGTCATTAAAATGGCACATCAATTATTCGTTGAAAAAGGGTTCCAAGCCACATCTATACAGGATATTTTAGAGTATAGCGGAATATCGAAGGGGACCTTTTATAATTATTTCTCATCTAAAAGCGAATTGATGATTGCCATTTTTAAAGCTCTTCAAAAAGAGCTGGAAAAGAATCGAAACGAATTATTGATCGGAAACAACCGAGCCGATATAGAAATTTTTATAAAGCAAATGGAAATGCAGATGATAGCCAATAAAAAAAATAAGTTATTCAGCCTTTTTGAAGAAGTATATGTTTCAAATGAAACTGACCTAAAAGAATTCATCAAACACGCTCAATTGAAGCATCTTCGATGGTTGCACCACCGTTTCATTGATATCTTTGGTGAAAATAAAAAACCATACTTGCTTGATTGTGCCGTCATGTTTACAGGGATTTTACATCATAACTTCCATTATCATCTCATGGCAAACGAACCGAATGTTAAGATTACCCAAGTAATTCGGTATAGTGTAGAACGCTTGGTAAACATAGTTGATGAAGTTTCAAAAACGGGGAATCATTTATTGGACCCTGAGCAATTGGAAGCATGGGTTCCGGATTGCACTCAAAATGGTCAAGGCTACAAAAAGAGGCTCCTTCAATCCGCTCTTATACTAAAAGAGGCTATGAATAAAAGCATTCAAGATGAAGATGAACAGGTTAAATTTATGGAACTACTAGAATTTATTCAAGAAGAAGTATTGCAATCAAAGCAACCACGCAAATTTTTAATCGAAAGTGCTTTTTGCTCATTGAAAACAAGTCAAGCAGCAAGTTATAAAAAAGAACTCGACTTATTTGAGCAGCTGATTACTTCTTTTATGGACCATAAAGAAGCAACCCTATAAAACAAAGCAAAAAGAGTGCGAATCCCATATGATTTCGCACTCTTTTTGTATTGAAATTTCACACCCATTTCTTTTGAAAAGCAGCAATTTGTTCATACTCTTCTTCTAAAAGCCTAGACAGACGAATAAAGATAGGATTTAAG